>JASFYZ010000455.1:0-6512 GCA_045046665.1 Desulfobacterium sp. | reverse complement strand
CCATATGGTCCGGCAAACTGATGTCCTTATCCTTCAGGCTACCAATTTTATCCATGAGCGGGTCCCAGCTTTTCAGATGCAGCTCAGTCAGTTTGTCAGCCAGCACAGCCACCCCTTCGGCCTTTAGTATGGCAGTCAGGTAGCCGTGGTTGTTGGTGGATCGTCCCACGTACAGCTCTTTGAGGATGACGGCCTTGAAAGTATTCTTGGGAGCGTTATCCAGCACATTACGAATTTTCTTGAGATAACCCAGTTGCTACTGTATGCCCCGCTGCTTTCGTTGCCGGAGATGCGCACAGAGGATTCATCATTTGATGTTTTTGGCAAGAGATGTCAGAATACTCCTATCAGAGTTTTCCCGCCACCCCGGCATCATCAAAGGAGGCCATTTCACACATGATTTTACAAGCGGCTTCGGCGGTGTCCATGGTCAGGGCCGCACCGGTTCCCTCGCCAAGTCGCATCTTAAAATCAATGACAGAGGTGATATCCATGTATTCCAGGGCTGATTTCTGGGCCACTTCAATGGATTTATGACCGGAAATAAGATATCCACGAATGTCAGGATTAATCACACAGGCCACCAGCCCCGCAGCGGTGGAGATGACGCCATCCAGCACTACGGCACATCTCCTGGAGGCGGCGGCAAGTACGGCACCGGCAATCCCGGCAATCTCATATCCCCCCACCTTTTCCAGAATATCCAGCCCATCCCTGGGATCTGGCTGTTGAAATGCCAGGGCCTTTTCAATCACTTCGGTTTTATGGCTCAATCCTTTGTTGTCCACACCGGTTCCCCGGCCCGTTGCCTGACCAGGGGTAATACCACAGATGGTTGAAATAATAGCAGAGGCCGATGTGGTGTTACCAATACCCATCTCCCCCACCCCCACAATATCCATGGACGACGCTTCGTGACTGTCCAGAAACACGGACATCCCATGACCCAGGGCCGTAAACATCTCCTGCCGGGTCATGGCAGGTTCCAGGGCAAAATTCCGGGTGCCCTTGCGAACTTTTTTTACAATAAGATCGGGGTGGGGATCAAAATCAGCATCCACGCCCATATCCACAATTTTCATATCAATGTGATGATGGTGGCACAACACATTGATGGCAGCCCCGCCATCCAGGAAATTTTTCACCATCTGCCGGGTTACCTCCCGGGGGTAGGCAGATACGCCCTCTTCGGTGATGCCATGATCTCCGGCAAATACAAACAGGCCCTTTCGATTAATGTGGGGATTAAGATTCTGCTGAATCAGGCTCATTTGCAGGGCCAGTTGTTCAAGGGTTCCAAGTGCCCCCAGGGGCTTTGTTTTATTATCCATTTTTTCCTGGGCCGGGGCCTTGAATGCCGGGTCCACGGGGGTAATACTTTCGATTAAATTCCGACAGAACACCTCTTCTGGCAGGACGGGTTCCATGGACAGGTTTTCGGATATTTCTTCCGAAACAGGTCCTGGAGAATCCAAAGTCCTTGCCACAGCCCCTTCAGGTGTTGCATGGTCATGAACATTACCACCACTTCGGTCAGACTCTTTGATGCCACCTATACCTGAAACGTTTCCCGCATCATCTGGGGTATCATCCCCGTTACCTGTGCCCTGAAAGGCAAGCCCCCGGCCCAGATAAAGACCGGTAAAATCAATAACATACTTCAAGTCTTTGCCAGCCACCACTCTTTGCATGAGGCTGGCAACGGTTTCAGGGGCCACACAGGCTTCCACCAGCAAGGCCAGGTGATCCTGATATTTTTCCATAAAGGGCACCCCATCCACCATATTTTTCCGGGTCAATCCATAGGCACCAGACACCACAGCCTCTTTATAATGGATAAGGTTGAGCAAGTTGCTTTCAATGTGTTTATTTTTGGTGATTCCACTGAAGAAACAAACCCGGCTGCCCTTCCCTGCCTTGACAATGCCAAGGCTGAAGGCAATGAAATCAGCGCAGGCATTCACCACCACATCAAACTCGCTCTCCACGGTATCCTTAAGGCAGGAGATACCTGTGGCCTCAAGAAAGGGAGCGATCTTTGATCGTTTTTTTTCACTTTTTTCAATGACAAGGACCTGGCCACCGGCATCCTTAAAAGCCAGGGCTGCAACAAGCCCCATGGTGCCACCACCATAGATGATCACCCGATCGTCCCTTACACTCCCCAGTTTATCCAGGAGATTAAACACACATCCCACGGGTTCGGCAAAGCAGGCAATGGTATCGGAAAGAGCATCTGGCAAGGGCACAAGGCTTGATGCGGGGAGCACCACCTGTTCTGCAAATCCCCCATCAGTATGAAATCCCATGATTTTCATCTCTTCACACAGGTTCTCGCGGCCCTTAAGACAATAGCGACAATGACCACAGCTCTTTCCCGGCCATACGGCAAAGCGATTGCCAGCCTCGTCGGTGACCACCATTTCGTGACCCGGTACCCGGGGCAGGGATAGATCCCGGTGCCCCTGGGCCCACATCTTTGCGTCGGTTCTACACACGGCGCAACAACGCACCTTGAAAACAGAGTCATCCTTTAAAAGGTCACTCCCGGGAATATCCATATATTCAAGCCGTTTCAAACCTGACAGTACCAATTTCTTCATATATTCCTCTTTTACCCGCTCACAATGAACAATTTCGGTTAAGACGTCACATAAACGTTAAGGAATAGAAACTAAATAACCTGAACATTATTTGATGTAAACTCAGAGGAACAGTTACTATTACTCATGACGCATCTTGTTTTTATATCTGAAACAACTATTGTTGTTTTTGTTCAGGTTAATAAGTTTACTCCCCTAAGCTGGAATTTAATAATTTACCTGAGCCCATCTTTCCTGAAACAAGCTACAAACGTATTTATATGAAAATCCCGGCAAACCAAGATGCAGGAGGTAGAATCTATTTCTGCCCTGTGTTGTGGGCAAACCAAGAGGAATTTTCAATATTTGTTGGCCGTTATTTAGAATTACAACGCCTCTTCCCTAAGAATAAGACGGCGTATGGTTCCCTTCCATCCATGATTTTTCTCCATGGCCGTCACATGAGCTTTAACGATTTCAAGTTTTTCCATGGGAAAGACAGAGGCCTTGTCAAGCCCACACACGCTATAAAGTTCTTCTTTCACCCGGATACAATCATTGCCGAGTTTGATAATTAAAAATTCAGTTTCCATGGAATCTCCGTTTTTTATAAAAGAGCGTCGAGTTTTTTCAATCCTTGTTCTGGTTCAGTATTCTGGGAGGAGACCCAATTTTCCAGGGCTTCAAATGCACCATTGCCATCCAAGGCCTTTGCGGCAGCTTCAATCCCGGCATCAATGGTGCTAACTTTACCTGCCACATAAAAAATTAAGGCGGCATTTAAAATGGCAGCATCATACCGGGCACCCTTTTCTCTGCCCCGGATGAGATCCACAAAACGGGCCGGTTCATTGATGATATCCGCATCGGGTGCCAAGGCATCGGGATCATGGCAATCCAGGGAAAAGGCTTCTGGCAATAGCTCATACTGGGTAACCTCACCATTTTCAGTAAGTTCCGCACACCAGGTAGTACCACACACCGACGCCTCATCCATGCCCTTGTCCGAACCGTTGATACCCCCATGGATCACCATGGCCCGTTTAAATCCAATGGCCTTCATCACCTCAACCACGGGAAGAATCATCTCCTTTGAATACACCCCCCGCACAGCGCGGTCCGGCATGGCAGGATTGGCAAGAGAGGCGGCAATGTTCAGGGTGGAACCAAAGGAAATCTGGGAAAGAATCCTGCCAAGGGCCATGGGGTGAATCTGGGGACTCATGCCGTTGAACAGGCCCAAACCGGAGGCTTCAATGCTTTTGGCCACCACATCCACATCACACTCCACATCCACCCCCAGGGCTTCGGCCATGTCTACGGTGCCACATCGAGAGGTGATGGCCCGAGCACCATGGCGGGCCATGCGGATGCCGCCGGAAGCGGCAATGATGGAGGCTGCAGTACTGATATTAAAGGTTTTAAAGGTATCCATGCCCGTGCCGCTGTTCTCGACAATGGGGCTTAAACCGTTCAAATTGACCTTGTTGGTGTCCAGCTCATAGATGGCCTGCCAGCTGCCCGCCACTTCCTGGGCCGTCTCTCCCTTGGCGGTGAGGGCCGCCAGAAAGCCCCCCTGCTGCATGGCGGTAACATCATCATTTAATATATGGTAAAAGGCCCTGTTTGCCTCGTCCCTGTCCAGATTTCCCTTCCGGATAAGACGAGTAATCAGCGCACCGAATTCTCTATTTAACTCCAATTCCTGTATATTCACTATTTATTGCTCCTAAAAAATATAAATCCATGGGACACCTCTCATTTCTGATTTACACTTTCACAAGGTGCGGACCCATTTCATCGTGCATTCTAAAAGATATAAAATACTTCCAGGTCACATAATTTTGGACTTGTTTCTAAAGCTACCTATACCGTACAAACTATTGCTATCAAGGGTTAATTCATACCTACCATTCCACGACATTCATTTTACAAAAGCTTATGAAACATTGCCATAAGGGTCTGGGCAACCTCATCAGGGGATTTTGACATGGTGTCCACCTGGAGATATTGGCCATACCCTTTTTTACGCTCCGACAGAAGGTGGATAAGCGTTTCCATGCCATTTGCCCCTTTTAACAGGGGTCTTTCCACACCGGAATCCCCCGAAACCCTGGCCATGATCTCCACGGGATCTGCCACAAGACAAAAAACCATACCGCTTTTTTCCAGGACATCCTTATTGGTCTTATCCAGCATCATCTTTCCCCCGGTGGAAATCACCAATCCCTGCCTATGGGCAAGGTCCCGGGCAAGGTCTGATTCCATCTGCCGAAAGGCGGCCTCTCCCTGATTCTCAAAAATTTCAGCAATGGTGCAATGATTTTGGGACATAATTTGGACATCGGTATCCACGAATTCGTATTCCAGACTCTGTGCCACACGCTTTCCCACCGTTGTCTTTCCTGTTCCCATGAACCCTGTTAAAATTATATTTCTTTTATGTTTCATGATTCACATCAACCCCTCATAAGGCATAAATTTTTATTCTATTGAAGAATGTCAAAAGAGTGTGAGATCCCCCACCTTCCTGGATGTTTCCACTGGGGAGAACAACACAAAAGTGGGGCATCCTTCAAAAGTATTTTACATTTTTTTTAAAGCAATCCCTATTTGCAGGGGCTTTTTCCCAAAAGACTGCAAAGTACTTTTGGGGTCATATGAAGGATGCCAAAAGTGGTTATAATATTTATCATTTAACACTTTAGTCAAGCCATTTTTACTTGCTCTTATTTATTTTTGGTGCTAATTTTTTAGCCTTCCATGCTTGCGTTCTGCAACCAAAGAGCTTCTGTCAATGGCCATAATTTGAGGAAATCCCAGTCGGACAGCAAGTTTTTAAGCACGTATGCCGTGATATGCCCACGGACCTGTGTAACCATTAAGGAATGAGTCCTAAATAACTTTCCTCACCCGGGAGCGCGGGCGAGCAGTAGATGCTTTCCGTCAGCCGGGCCATTATGACGGCCTGTGATTTTATTCTCTTGGATGAACCCTCCATGGGATTGTCTCCGCTTCTCATGTATGATATATTCAGGGTACTAAAAACACTCAATTAAGAGGGGATGCCTATCCTTCCCATTGAACAAAATGCCAACCTTGCCCTGAAGTTTGCCCACCGGGGATATGTCCTGGACACCGGAGAAATTGTGGCCCAGGGATCTGCCAAAGACCTTCTAAATAATCCGGATGTGAAAAAAGCATGTCTGGGCGGATAAGATTCATGAAATTCAGACCTTGTATTGACCTGAAAAACGGAAAAGTGGTGCAGATTGTTGGGGGAACCCTCAACGATGATCAGGCCCAGACGCCCATCACCAATTTTGAAACTAAAAAAAACCCGATGGAATTTGCAGAACTGTATCAAAAAGACCAGCTCCGCGGGGGCCACGTCATTGCCCTGGGACCGGGCAACCATGATGCCGCCATATCTGCCCTCAAGGCCTTTCCCGGAGGTCTCCAGATGGGAGGGGGAATAACGACAGAAAATGCCGGAGAATACCTCAATGCCGGGGCCAGCCATGTCATTGTCACCTCCCATGTATTTTCCCGGGGCACCATTGACATGGACAAGCTCAACGCCCTGGTACAAAAGGTGGGAAAAAAGCGGCTGGTTCTGGATCTTAGCTGTAGAAAAAAGGATGGGCAGTTTTTTATTGTCACCGACCGCTGGCAGACCTTTACCCAAGTTGCCGTCACCGAAGAAACCCTTTCCAGCCTTTCGGCCCACTGTGACGAGTTTCTCATCCACGGGGTGGATGTGGAGGGAAAGATGGGGGGCATACAGACGGAACTTGTTGAGATCCTGGGCAAGCATTCCCCCATCCCTGCCACCTATGCCGGTGGTGCCAGCCGATTTTCCGATCTTGAGTTGGTCAAAAAGCTGGGGAAAAACCGGGTGGATCTCACCATTGGCAGTGCCCTTGATAT
>JASFYZ010000454.1:0-4546 GCA_045046665.1 Desulfobacterium sp. | reverse complement strand
GGTTTTTTTCTTTCTCCAGGGTAACAAAAATGCGCTGTTATAGATTTTCAGCCCTTTCATTAATTGGGTTTCACATTGTTGCACCTGTCCGGTTTGCTCCCATTTTTGAGCCTTTTGTATAGAGGATTTTATCAATTGCCGGGCCATGAGAGTCATGCCGGTACCTGCCATGATAAAACCAAGGCATATGATGATTCCATATATCACCGGTGGGGAGGCCTGGGGCATTGTGTTAATGAGGGGGGGGATCATGACAAATGACAGGGGAATGCCCAAAAGTGCTGTTATCCAGATTCTGATGGCCAGATGTTTAAAGAAAAAATGCATTATGGGGTGTCTCCACAGAGGGTCTGACCTGGTTTCAAGGGGATGGTAAATGTGGATGTGTTTCCTGTCCCAGGGGGGCATCCCGTAAGGGGTTTCACGGTTTTAAATGAGATGTTGTCGGGGATGCTGAAAGGTCTTGCAGGATCATCCTTGAGGGCCTCAGACATAAAAGCCGTCCACATGGAAACTGCCATGGTATCACCGGTGGTATTGTTGGGGATGTTTATTTTTTTGGGAGTGTCATACCCGATCCACACAGAGGTGGAAAGCCCCGGCGTAAATCCGGTGAACCAGGCATTGTAACCATCAGGGTCTGTCCCTGTTTTTCCCGCCGCCGGACGGGAAAATCCCTGCTGTCTGACCTTTTTTGCCGTACCGTTGTCCACAACAGATTGCATCATATCCACCACCTGAAATGCCGTGGCGGCATCTAACACTTTTTTCCCCTGGACCAGGTGTTCGTAAATCACATGGCCCAGGGCATCTTCCACCCGCCATATGAAAAAAGGATCATGGTGAACGCCCCCCGAGGCAAAGGTGGCATAGGCCCCGGCCATCTCCTTGGGGCTGACTTGTGCTGCTGTCATATCCCTGGAATTTACCGATTCCACGGGGCTTGAAATACCACAGATGCGGGCAATGTCTATGACGCTTTTTACACCGATTTTTGCCATCAACTGGTCAGTGATGGTGTCCACCGACAGGGTCAAGGCCTGTTTTAAAATTATGTTGCCATGGGGGGCTTCGGTGGGGTTTTCATGACCCTCTTTAGTGGGGGCGGCGATGCGTTGGTTCCTCATCACCGTTCCGCCATGGATGTTCTGCTGTTTCATGGCCGCATAATAAATAAAGGGCATGAAGCCAGACCCCACCCGACGTTTGCTGGAAATGGCTCGGTTGAATTCTGATCCGTAGTAATTCCTTCCGCCCATAAGGGCTTTTACAGCCCCGGAACCGGTATCAATGGCCACCAGAGCCACCTGGGGAATGGGTTTATCGTTTTTGTTTATTCCCAGGGCGATGTCTAGTTTATCCATGCCCTTTTTTACCGTTGTCCGGGCGGCCCGCTGCATGGCAGTATTTAATGTGGTGGTGACCCTGATACCCCCATGGAATACCACATCTTTACCATACTCTTGGATCAGCTGGGTAATGAGGGTGTCCAGAAAATAGCTGCCGGTTCTGGCATCGGCATGTCGGGCAACCAGTGTGGGTTTTTCCTGGAGTACCCGGTCTGCCTTTTCCCGGGTCAGATATCCCATGGCCACCATGCGGTGGATCACCACCTCCCGTCGTTTAAGGGCACGATCATAGTGACGGTAGGGGTTGTATCTGCTGGGGGATTGGGGAAGTCCTGCCAGAAGGGCAGCTTCCCCCAAGGTCAGATCTGCGGCGGGTTTGCCAAAAAAAACCCGGGCAGCCCGTTCCACTCCCTGTGCCCCGGCACCAAAGGCAATCTGGTTGACATAGGCGTGGAGGATTTCCGCCTTGGAAAAGGTGTATTCTATCTGCAGGGCCACCAGAAGTTCTTTGAATTTTCGCAGGTAGGTCTGTTTGAAACTGAAAAAAAGATTTTTAGCCAGTTGCTGGGTGATGGTGGAAGCCCCCTGTATTCTGCCGGGCTGCACCAAGGTAATATAGAGGGCCTTTAAGGTCCTGAGTTTGCTTAAGCCACTGTGTTCCATGAAACGGTGATCTTCCACCGACAGAATGGCATTGATAAAATAGGGGGAGATGCGGGAAAGGGGCACCGGCTCTTTTTTGCCAAGGGTGATGAGTTTTTCTCCGGTGGCTGCGTAAATTTGTGTTTTGGGTGTTTCAATGATGCGGGCCAGGGGGTGGGGCAGTCTGGGAAGTCGTTCTGCGCCGTAAAATATGAAAAAAAACAGGAGCAGCATGGTACACCCCCCTGCCGTGAGCCCCATATAAAAAAAGGTGGAGATCCATTTTGCGAGACGGGCCATTGTTTTCATCGCTCTCTTCCCGTGAGCCGTTGGATCAATTGCTTAACGGCCCAGTTTCGCCCTTTCGTAAAAATAACCATGTTGCTCCGGGGTCCATGGACTTCAAACCCCATTTGCACATATGCCGATGTCTGGCCTGGCCAGATGCCCACCCGTGATATTTTCCCCCGGTCAGGTAAAAGCCGTTCCGGACGGATGATTAATTCAGAAAGAGTTTCCGGGGGAAGGGTCAGGCTGGCTTTGAAAAATTGATTCGCCGGATATATGGTGCCAGCGAAATCGTGAATATCCTCCAGGGTCCCTTTGAAAACAGTGTTGTCCTGATCAAGGTCTGCCACCGTTTTCCGGCTTAAGGAAATTTGTCTGATAACCCGGTTTTCCGGGGTCAGAAAATAGATATCCAGGCCATGGGCTTTGCCTTCGCAGAAAATTTTATCCATGCCCGTGCCATTAAAAAGCCAGACCAGTTCCAGGGTAGGGATCAGTTCAGCCGCCGTGGGTTCGGGCAGGGCAAGATAGAGTTGTTTAAAATGGGTTTTGCTGATGTGGGTCCACTGCCCCGGTAAAATACCCGATGCAAGTTGGATAAAGGAGGATGCTTCCTTTGCATATCTGGTGGCCTTTTTGCGGCTGTCGGTGATTGTTTTGAGATAGGATTGAGCCGTGGTCGTGCGGTCTTCGGTCTCCCATACCGTGCCGATTTCCGGTCTTTTATCGTTGCTGGAGGCAAGATACGCTCCCACAAGGTGTTCACACCAGCTCATCTGCCACTCCGATACCGCGGTGATCGCCAGAATGATAACCATAAGCAGGTGCAAGGGGGACAGCATTTCCCTGAACCATATTTTTATATCTGTGGATTCATGCCAGTGTGTCATCGTAGTTGTGTATGCACAAAACGGGGAAATTTTGCAAGAAATTTCCACCGAGGAGCACAGTACGCCGGGCGAAACGGTTTGGCTTTCAAGACCAGACTCGACCCCCTCTAACCGCATGATAAATTTTTATTGCAGGCCATATCCATTGTTTGTTGTTTTTCATTTCAACAAAAGGCCATATGTCATTGTACGCCATCGTTAAATGCCTTTTTTCTGAGATATTATAAGTTCCCTATGGTTTTTTAAGGACTCTCCTTTTTTTTCTTGACAGTCCAAAGGAACGGGTGATATGCAATGCACGGTAACAATGTTTCTCTTTTTTGTCAACAATGTGTGTGGTTCAATCAAATGTTGATATCGCGGAGCGAATAGAAATCTTCATTCATAGGCTTTAAAGGACGTATGCCATTAAATGACGGCTAAAAAAAAGATAAAACAGGATAAAACATCGTTACCTACATTGCGACCTGAAGTCAACAAACGTCTGGAAAAGGCCGTGATGGACATCTTTTCCCATTCCGATTTTCACAAGGCAAATATCCGAGATGTGGCAAAGGCGGCCGGGGTGAGCTTTACGACCATATACAAGCACTTCGGCAGTAAAGAACAGCTGGTGTTTACCTATGTGGATATCTGGCTGGGCAGGCTCACCAATCGCATCATAGATCATCTTCAGGGCATTGAAAACCTTAAGGAAAAATTACGAAAAGTCCTCTGGGTCCAGTTGGATTATTATGAACGCCATCCCTACCTGGGTCGCATGCTCTTCATGACCCTTCCCATGGGCACATGGATGGCCGATAAAACATTTGAACAAAAAAAAATGATCCACCTTTATCTGGAAGTTCTGAAAAAAGGGCAGGAACAGGGCATTCTTAATCCCCGGGTCCGCTCTGGAGTTCTGATGGACATCATGCTGGGACTGGTGCAGCGCTCCTTTTTCATGTGGGTCCAGCGGGGATGCAAGGAGAGTCTTGCCGACCAAAGCAATGTCCTGTTCGATATGATCTGGCGAGCCATTTCCATGCCTGACAAAGAATGAGTAAAAGAGGTCGTGGTGTGTTGTTCTGATCCATTAACGAATTGATATTATAGTTTATAACTATGTTTAAGTGTTTGTTTTTTACCTAAAATTTAAGGAGAAACATGAAAGTACTTAAAATTGATCATCTCGGTATTGCCGTCAAAAGCATTGAGCAAGGCAAAAAATTTTGGACGGATGTCCTTGGCATGGAGTTTGCCGGTAGTGAAACCGTTGAAGCCCAAAAGGTTACCACCGCGTTTTTCCCCGTGGGGGAAAGTGAAATTGAGCTTCTGGAATCCACGGCCCCGGATGGCCCTGTAGCCAAATACATAGATAAAAAAGGCGAGGGCATG
>JASFYZ010000453.1:0-10219 GCA_045046665.1 Desulfobacterium sp. | reverse complement strand
GGCGTTAAGAAGCACAGACTGTTTGAGGAGCTTGCCCGCAGTTTCTGTGCTTTAGACCGGCAGGGCAAAAGGGCCGCCGACGGTCCCGGGCCGGACCCATCGCTCGTCGGGGGCGGCATAGTACCATTTTTATTATTTGTTGTGTCGGTAACCCGACATGGCCATTATATAAATTTAAGTAACAAATATACATATAAGTGTCATGGGGAGGAATTTTGCAAAAGAACAATTCGGTGGCCATCATCGGTATGGGCTGTATTTTCCCCGGAGCGGGCGGGCTGAAACAATACTGGCGGCTTCTATTCAACGGAGAGGACGCCATCACCGGAATTCCAGAAGAGACCCACTGGAAGCTCAAAGACTATTTCAATGAAGACCCCTCCACCCCGGACCACACCTACTGCCACCGGGGAGGATTTATCCCCAGGGTCTCCTTTGACCCGGCACGCTATGGCATGCCCCCGAACAACCTTGAAGCCACGGACACCTCACAGCTATTAGGGCTCATGGTGGCAGAAATGGCCCTACAGGATGCTGGCCTTGGCATGAACGTCGATTTTGACCGCCACCGAGTCAATGTGATTCTGGGGGTCACCGGCACCCAGGAGCTGGTGATTCCATTGGCTGCCCGTTTGAGTCATCCCATCTGGAAAAAGGCATTAAAGGATTCCGGGGTTCCCCCGGAAAAAGCCCAGGAAATCCTGAAACGAATCTCCGGGGGCCATGCCCAATGGCAGGAAAATTCCTTTCCCGGCCTTCTTGGCAATGTGGTGGCCGGACGTATAGCCAACCGTCTGGATCTGGGGGGCACCAACACCGTGGTGGACGCCGCCTGTGCGAGCTCCATGGGGGCCATCCACACCGCCTGTATGGAACTCCAGACTGGCAAATGCGACATCTCCCTCACCGGTGGGGTGGACACCCTCAATGACATCTTCATGCACATGTGCTTTTCCAAAACCGGGGTTCTCTCCCACACCAGCGATGCCAGGCCATTTTCCAAGGATGCCGATGGCGCAGTTCTGGGTGAGGGGGTTGGGATGCTGGTTTTAAAACGATTGGAAGATGCAAAGCGGGACAAAGACCGCATCTATGCCGTACTAAAATCCATGGGTACCTCCAGTGACGGTAAAACCAGTGGCATTTACGCCCCCCACGCCCCGGGACAATTGCGGGCCCTTGATGCTGCTTACAAAGAAGCGGGCGTCTCCCCTGACACCATGGAACTCATTGAGGCCCACGGCACGGGTACCCGGGTGGGGGACAAAATTGAACTGACGGCCCTGAAACAACTCATGGCCACCACCGATACCCTTCCCCATTGCGCTCTTGGAAGCGTTAAATCCATGATTGGCCACACCAAGGCCGCCGCCGGAGTGGCAGGTATCATCAAGGCCGTATTGAGCCTTCATCACAAGGTGATCCCCCCCACCCTCAAGGCCGGGGAACCTGATCCAGATCTGGCTCTCAATACCTCGGGCTTTTATCTTAATGACCACTCCAAACCCTGGATACCCCGGAACGGCCATCCCAGACGATCCGGCGTCAGTGCATTTGGGTTTGGTGGCAGTAATTTCCATGCCGTCCTGGAGGAATATACCCCCCAAAAGGACCATGTCTCATGGGACGGTTCCATCCAACTGGCCCCCTTTTCCGGCAATGATGTGGCCACCCTCAAGGCTGATATGTCAACTTTCCTGGAAACCCTGGCCGATTATGATAAGTGGGACACCGGGGAACGGGCACAGTCCATGGCATGGGAAACCGCCCATGTGCGGGAGCACTTTTCCTTCCAGGCCCCTTTACGCCTTGTGTTGATTTTAAAAGAGACCCATGATCCCCGGGAACAGATCAACCAGGCCATGGAATTGTTAACGGAAAATCACACGGCTGACTGGGAAAAAGAGGGTATTTTCTTTGGATGTCACCCATGGCTGGGTAAAAAACTGGGGTTTCTCTTCCCCGGTCAGGGAAGCCAATACGTGGGCATGGGGCGGGATCTTTGCGCTTTATTTCCCGAAGCCATGGAAGTCTTAAAAACCGCAGACAGCCTTTTTACCCAGACGGGCAATGCAACAAAACACCGTCTCACCGATTTTATTTTTGCCCCCCCACCTCACTTCCAGGATAGGAGTACCTCTGAAGAGAATCTCCGGAATACAGACATTGCCCAACCCGCCATCGGTGCGGTGAGTCTTGCCATGTTAAAGGTATTAGAACACTTTGGGGTTACACCGGATGCCTCCTGCGGTCACAGCTTTGGAGAATTATCTGCCCTTTGTGCCTCACAATGGCTGACCCCGAAAAATTTTCTCAATCTGGCCGTAGCCCGGGGAAAATATATGGCAGGAGAGTCCAAAAACAATCAAGATTGCGGCGGCATGCTGGCGGTAAAAGCGCCACTGGATCAAATAGAAGCCCTTATCCTGGATGAAAAACTGGATCTGATTCTGGCCAACAGAAACACCCATGATCAAGGGGTATTATCAGGCAGTTCAACTGAAATAAACCGGGCATCAAAGGCATGCAAGGCAAAAAAGTTTCGATGTGTCAAGCTTCCCGTGGCAGCGGCATTTCACAGCAGCCTGGTGGAGCATGCGGCCCACCCCTTTAAAAAATATCTGGCCTCAGTTGATATCACCCCCACGGCGACTCCGGTATTTTCCAACACCACCGGGGGGCTTTACCCCGAAAAATCTGACAAAGCCGAAGCCCTTTTGGGGAAACAATTATTAAATCCTATCCATTTTGTGGAAAACATCGAAGCCATGGTGAAGAATAACATCACCACCTTTGTTGAGGTAGGACCCAAAACCGTTCTTTCCGGTCTCACCCGGGCCATTCTCCAGGATCAACCTTATAAGAGCATTGCCTTGGATGATTCCTGCGGGAAAAAACAAGGCCTTGGAGATCTTGCCAAAGTGCTTTGCTGCCTTGCCGCCGCAGGTTATCCCGTTAAACTTGATAAGTGGGAAGAAAAGGGATTAAAACTCGAAAAAAAGATGATGAGAATTCCCATCACCGGTGCCAATGTGCACCCCCGTCCCTTCACCGATATTCCTCCGTCTCCCCCCATGGAAAGCAGTTATAAAAATAATAAATCTCCGGAAGTACTGGATCAAGAGACTCCGATAAAAAACCCAGTTTCCCCCCAGACAAATCCGCCACCTCCCCTGGTGCCTACTTTCCATACCCCCTCATTGAACCCAAATTCCCCGGCCCTGGCTGAAACACCCTGCCCCACCCCTGGCAATTCACGCCTGGATTCGGGGTACCCAACATCCTGCCGTCCTGTTTCATTCCCAGGGACGGGGGCCAAAGGAGCTGATATGTACCCCCCTGACCATGGGACTCATTTTCCCGCATCTGAATCCCAAAAGGCACCCGCACCAATGCCTTCACAGGCCTCCACATCCATGACCTACCAGGCCATGCAACTGGTTCATAAAGGCCTTGAATCCATGCAGGAACTCCAGGCAGGAACCGCCCGAGCCCATGAAAAATTCCTGGAGACCCAGACAGCGGCAAGCCAGGCACTCCAGAATATGATGCAGCAAACACGGATGTTTGCTGACACCGTGACCACGGTGACGGCTGGCTACCCACACCCCCATTACCCTGAACAGGGCAATAATTCTCAATCCCACTCTGGGCAGCCCTTCTTGAACCAGACACAACCCGCACCTGTCGTACCACAGCAATGGGATACGCCTCCAATGGCGGGCACTTATGCCCCCTCCCCTGGGGACAATGAAACGGGACGGAATGGCCAGAATCTCCACGACCAGTCCCACCAGACAAAGATCTCTGGCGCTCCTGAGATGGTTGTTCAAGCAGATCCTGCCCCATCCCGGACATCACAGATACCAAAGATCATGTCAGCAGCCATGGCTCCCAAGGCGGAAATGCGTCCCCGGGAAGAGCCCCAGACTGCTGCTGAATATCAGCCAAAAATTCCATCGTTGATAATGGCCTGCGTCAGCCGCCTCACCGGTTTTCCCGAAGAGATGCTGGACATGGACATGGACATGGAATCTGACCTTGGCATTGATTCCATCAAACGGGTGGAGATCATGTCCGAGCTGGAAAAAGAACTTCCCCAGGCCAGCAGCCTCTCCCCGGACAACATGAGTACCTTAAAGACCCTGGCAGATGTCATGGAAGCCATCGCACCAGAAAGCAACCAGGCCACCTCCCAGGAGCCCCAGCCCATGGCTCCCCTCAACGGCGGTGCACCCGGGACAACGTCTTCCCAGCCCCCCCCGGCCTTACCCATCATGGATGTGGTGATGAAAACCATCAGTGACCTCACAGGATTTCCCGTGGAGATGCTGGAACCCACCATGGATCTTGAATCCGATCTTGGCATTGATTCCATCAAGCGGGTGGAGATCCTCTCCAGACTGGAGGAATCCCTGCCCGAAATGGCAGCCATCTCTCCTGATGAAATGACAGGGCTCAAAACCCTTGAGCAGATTACCACGGCATTGTCATCAGGTGCCTTGGTTGAAAACAGTACCATGGCACTGGCACCCGAAACACCAGGGCCAGGGTACCGTCCCGGGGAATCAGAATCACCTCCCCCCATGGCGGCAGCGGTTAAAAATCAGTCAGAATCATCCGAACCCCCCGGGAAAGCGGACTTAAAAAAAAAATCCTTAAGACAGGTCATATCGCTTAAAAAGTTCTCCCAAGGTGACATAAAGGCCGTTATCAAGGGGGAGGCACCCCTGGGAAAGGGCAAAAAAGTATATTTGACCCAGGATGACCAGGGCATTGCCCAGCATTTAAAAAATACCCTGGGAAAAAAATCCATGATGGTAGAGTGCCTGTCCATGGATGCCCTGTTGGATCAGGATGATATCAGTGACATGGCAGGCCTTGTGCTGATTCCTGGAAAAACCGACATGGAATCCACCGACTTTCTGAAAAAGGCCTTTCTCCTGGCCCGGAAAAGCGGCTCTACCCTCTGCCGTGCAGCCGCTAAAAAGTTTGCCTTTTTCACCACCCTCTCTTTTATGGATGGTTCCCTGGGATTTGGGACAACTCCTGTGACAAACCCCCTGTCCGGGGGGCTTTCTGGCCTTATCAAAACTGCGAATTTGGAATGGGAACAGGTAGCTTGTACCGCCTTAGATTTACCGGCTGATCCGGATTTCGCCATGGCCCAGGCCGATGTCATGATTCAACTCATGACGGCCCAGACTCCCGTTGAAATGGGGATCAATCCCCAGGGAATTGTGGTACCTGAAAGCATTGAGACCCCTGTAATTCCCGGAAATATCCAGGTGAGCCTAAGGGAGGTGTTTCTCATCACCGGCGGTGCCCGGGGGGTGACGGCCCAATGTGCCCTTGAAATTGCCACCTGTTTTTCCCCCACCATCCTCCTTGCGGGTCGATCAGCGCCCCCCACCATGGAACCCCAGTGGCTACTGCCCCTTTCCAATGAAGGGGAGATTAAAAAAGCCATGCTCACCCACCATTTTAAAGACCAACGCCCCACCCCACCCATATTGGAAAAGGCCTTTCGCCACTTATCAGCCAACCGGGAAATGAATAAAAATATTGGATTAATGGAAGCTGCCGGGGCCCGGGTTCAATATGTTTCTGTGGATATCCGGGATGAACAAAAGGTCCAGAAGCTCATCCAAGGGCTGGAAACGGAGCATGGCCCCATCACCGGGATTATCCACGGGGCCGGTGTGGTGGCAGATCGGTTTATCCAGGACAAAACCCCGGAACAATTTGACCGGGTATTTGAGACCAAGGTCAAGGGGCTTTCAAACCTGTTAACGGCCTGCCCGCCTGAAAAACTTAAATTTTTAGTTCTCTTTTCTTCGGTGGCGGCCCGGGCGGGTAACACCGGCCAGGTGGATTATGCCATGGCCAACGAGGTGTTGAACAAAACAGCCCAGAGCCTTTCCCGGCGTCACACTGGCTGTAAAATCATCTCCATGAACTGGGGCCCCTGGGAAGGGGGAATGGTGACCCCGTCCCTGAAAAAAGCGTTCAATAAAAGGGGTATCCCCCTGATTGAGCTGGAAACCGGGGCAGCAATGCTGGTGCAGGAGATGACCTCCCACCACCCAGGACCTGTTGAGGTGGTTGTGGGGGGACTTATCTCCCAGGAGACCTCCCCCGGGCCCGGGGACAGAGATGATAAATCCCATTCTCAAAAACAACAAGGTGCTCCTGTAAAAGGGAAAAAGAGCTCTTCAGCATCTGTTAAAACAACGGCAATGACCCAATTGACAAGCCTTGCATCCTGTCCGGTGCTGTCATCCCACACCATTGCAGGAGACCCGGTGGTGCCCTTTGCGCTGATGATGGAGTGGTTGGCCCATGCAGCCACCCATGCCCACCCCGGGCTTGTCTGCACCGGAATGGATGGGGTCCGGGTTCTCAAAGGCATAAAGCCGGGAAAACAGGAGCTGACCGTTGATATCCAGGTGGGAAAATGTACTCCCAACGCCGTTGGATTCATGGTGGAAGGTGATATTATCTCCCGAAACAGTCCCAAGACACCCACCATGCACGCCAATGGAAATATCTTGCTGGACACTCATTTGCCCGCTCCACCGGTATTGGATCGCTCCCGGCAAATAAGCCTTCCCCCAAGTGACCTGTCCATGGACAGAGTGTATGATGATATCCTGTTCCACGGCCAGGATCTCCATGGCATAAAAGCCATTACAGGATGTTCCGCCATGGGCATTGAAGTGGTGGCAAAGCACGCACCTGCCCCGGAGGCATGGATTGCCTCCCCCCACCAAAAAAAATGGATACTGGATCCCCTGATCATGGATTCTGCTTTCCAGGCCGCGATTATCTGGTGCCATGAAACCCTTGGCATGGTCTGCCTTCCCACCTACATCGCCAATTTGAGAATATACAAAGGCATACTGGACCATGACGGTGATGTCACCATTATTTTAACGGTAAATGAACAGACATCTCACACCATTAAGGGGTATTTTACCTTTATAGATGAGCAGGGCAAGGTGATTGCCAGCATCACTGGATTTGAGGCGGTGATGGATCCCACTCTTGGGAACAAATTCAGGCAAAAAAAAACGCGGTCAGATTCACCGGCTTCCAATTCAGAGGCATCCCAAAAGCCTGGAGCTAAAACAGGGGGTTCCAATGCCTCAAGGTCAACGGAAGACTCGTTAACACCTGCAATGGCAAAGGCAGAAACTGAAATCGCCACAAATGCCCCCCTTTTTACCCGGGATAGGATTCTGGCATTTACAGTGGGAAAACCCTCAGAAGCCTTTGGCTCACCCTATGAAATTTTTGATAAAAATAGACAAATTGCCCGTCTTCCGGGTCCGCCTTATTTTTTCATGGATCGGGTACTGAAAACCGATCATCAACCATGGCAGATGGAACCGGGGGGGTGGATTGAGGCGGAATTTGATCTACCCGAAGATGGCTGGTATTTCAAGGCAGCCGGATCAGAGACCCTTCCATTTTCTATTCTCCTTGAAATCGCCCTTCAACCCTGTGGATGGCTTGCCGCGTATGCCGGATCCGCCCTGCACAGCAAAGACAGGCTTTATTTCAGGAATCTGGGGGGGGAGGTAAAATTGTTATCACCTGTTCATCGTACCATGGGAACCCTGACCATGAGAAGTCGCCTCACCGGGGTATCCAAGGCAGGGGGGTTGATCATCCAGGACTTTGATCTGGAGGTACTCAACCAAGGTAAAATGTTATACCAGGGACACACCAATTTTGGTTTTTTTACCAAGGCATCCCTTTCCAACCAGACTGGCATCAAGAACTCACCCTTTGCCCTTGAATTGACCGATGAACAAAAGAAGTCTGCCTCTTCGGAAGTATTTAAAGATACAGCCCCGTTAACACCCGAAGATACCACTGAGGATTCCCCTGGTGAAATGCCAGCAAAAGCCATTAGAATGATCGATGCGGTGGATATTTTTCTTCCAAAGGGGGGAAAATATAAAAAAGGATATATCAGGGCCAGCAAAATCGTGGATACAAAGGAGTGGTTTTTTAAGGCTCATTTTTACCAGGATCCGGTGTGTCCGGGCTCCCTGGGGGTGGAATCTTTTTTACAGGTGATGCAGTATTTTGCATTTAAAACATGGAAAATTGATCCAGAAAAATTCCAGGTGACCATGCCTTCCCACACCCACAAATGGATATACCGGGGTCAGATCACCCCATCGGGGAAACAAATTGAACTCCAGGTTCATATTAAGGAGACAAACAAGGAGACAATGACCGTCAAGGCAGACGGAATACTTCTGGTGGATGGTCTATGCATCTACCAGATGGAAAATTTTATTATCCACCTGGAACCCAGGTAAATCATTAAAAATAAAAAATCGTATTATACCGCCTCCGAGGACTGCTGACGGTACTTTGATGAAGGCACCTTTAGTATTTATTGTCCCAGCCCCATGAGCCGCATGAGCTTTTTTCCAATGTCTACATTGTCATACATGCCCAGAAAAGCTTCATGGCCTGTACCAATGGCTGAAGTCAACACGGGAACTCCGGTGTGGCTGAATGTGGTCCAGGCAATACCCGCCCGGTGATTCAAAATTCGGGTGAGTGTGACGGTGAGGGGGTCTTCCCTGCCATAAAGAAGGGCGTTTTCATCATTGCCAAAAGATTTTTTCTTTTTTCCCTTTTTTGTAAATGGAATATTTTTTCCCCCGCTCCGGTTTTTTTTGTTTATATTATCAACGCTTTTTTCATAGGCAGATTGAATCATATTCATCTCAAGGGATGACAGGGCAAGATCAATGGGTTTTCCATGAAATCCCAGGCCAAAACTTGATGTAATCAAGGGAATTATTTCATCAAATGAGGGGACGGTTTCCATTGATTTAACCTGTTTCAACATATCATTTTCAAATTGTTGGAATGACATTTTCTGATGCCCAAGAAGGCTGAAATCTGTTTTATATCCGGTGCCAGCAAATCCCAGGGCCATTCCGCCGCACTCATGATCCGCCGTGACCACAATCAGTGTCTCCAGGGGATGTTTTTCATAAAATGCATGGGCTTCTCCAATGGCATCATCAAATGCAAGGATTTCTCCCACAGCAGAGGCAGCATCGTTGGCATGGCAGGCCCAGTCGATTTTTCCCCCCTCCACCATCATGAAAAAACCGGTCTCCCCTTCCAATAACTCAATCCCTTTACGGGTAAGTTCCCCAAGGGAGATGTCTTTTTTTAGCGCATCCAGGGCATAGGGAAGGGCCTTTCGTTCCACAAGCCGGGTGGGCATGGCAATCAACTTACCGTCTTCCCGGGAAAAGGATGTAAAATCATCCCGGGACTTAACGATGGTGTATCCATTTTCCCGGGCCAGATCCAGGGCGTTAATATGCTGGTGAACCCCGGCATTATCTACCTTATTATCCCCTCCACCACTGCTATCTTTCCTTTTATTTCTTTTATTTTCAATATCCATGAGTCCCCCACCGGCAAAGTAATGAAAATCACTTTTTGCCAGGGCCAGTGCAATCTCATAATACATACTCCTGGAAGGTACATGGGCATAGAAACCCGCTGGGGTTGCATTATCCAGGGAGACACTGGTTACAATCCCCACCTTCATGCCCCTGTCCCGGGCCATTTCTGCAATGCTTTTAAGGGGTTTAAGATCGCTGTCCAATCCTAACACCCCCACATTGGTTTTTTTCCCACAGGCAAGGGCTGTTACAGCGGCGGCAGATCCGGTGATAAATCGATTTGCCGCATGGGTGGAAGTCAGACCATGGCTGGGGAATGTATCCATTAAAAGGGGTTTACCGGCAAATTGTCCCGCAAGCACCCGTTGGCTTATTCCCATGCCATCACCCACAAATAAAAACACATATTTAGGCCCCAAAGCCCCTGAACAGGGTGCCCATACCAGCAAAAAAAATATAGTTATGACAAACAAACTAAACGTCAAACGGGCCTTTTTAAAAAAAATCATGGTAGTATTTCCGGTTAAACTTTTATAAGAAAATGCAGCAGCAGAGTGCCGCTGGCAGAGCCTCCGAGGACTGCCCTGTCATGTGGGTTTATATAAAGATCCCATCACTTTACACACTTGCTCTATTTTTCAAGGATTGAAATTCCGACAATTCCAGGCGATATCGTGCCACACTGCCCTCGTGCAGATGCAGTAAGGGAGTCAGAAGTTTTCAATTTACCACTTATATTTTTTAGACTTAGACATATCGGCTTTTCA
>JASFYZ010000452.1:0-3983 GCA_045046665.1 Desulfobacterium sp. | reverse complement strand
AGGGATGATTTTCAGGCGAACAATGGTATTTCTGGGGCCCCGGATGAGTTTTACCACCTCATCAATGCGCCATCCCACAGTATCCTGGATTTCTCCCTTGAGCCCCTGGCCCACCCCCATGATTTTATCCCCGGGTTTGAGTTTTCCTGATTTTTCCGCAGGACCTGCGGTGATGAGTCTCACCACCTTGGTATATTCATCCTCGGTTTGAAGCACGGCCCCAATACCCTCCAGGGAGAGGCTCATTTGAATATCAAAGTCCTCTGAAGCCCGGGGGGGGAAATACTGGGTGTGGGGATCAAAGCTCATGGTCACAGCGTTCATATAACTGGAAAAGACATCCTTTTCGTCAATTTGTGATAGACGGGTCTGCCTGTTGTGATACTTTTTTTCAAGGAGTGTGGTGATTTCATCCGGGGTAATACCGTCAAGCTTTTGGGTCAGGATGTCATTCTTGAGTTCTTGGTACCAGAGGGTTTTAAGCGCAGCCATGGTTTCCGGCCAGGGATCATTTTTCCGATCCAGGGAGATGTACTCTGTTTTTGTGAAGTCAAGGCGTTGTTCCCATCCCGGAATGAGGCTTTTAATGTATTGGAGACGCTGCATGGCACGCTGTAAATAGATATTGAAAATCACATATCCCGGGTTAAGATTTCCCCGTTCCAGGGAGTTGTCCAACCAGTATTTAACCTGTTCAAATTCATTGATCTCTTTTACGGTGAAAAGATTCTTGGCCGGATCCATGTTGGATAAATATTTATCCAGTATCTTGGCAGATAGAAGATCATTCAGCTTTTTTCCGGAATAGTGGTATCTTTCAAGGGATTTGACAATGGCCATGCCGGTGTAAGCGTCATCCCGACTGTAATGCAACTGGGGAAGGGGGGCCTGTGTGTCATGCAGGGCCTGGTCAGGAGAATGGAGCGGGCTTTGGGCCGGGTGGGCAGAAGATACCAAAACCAGGGAAAAAAGGGCCAGGGAGATGGCGTGGACAATGTGTGCTTTTAAACGATTATGACAAGGTCTCATGGATGTACTCTTTTTGTGAATTTAAAATTTTCAGCAGTGGTATGGGCCGTAAATATTCAGGTTGGTAATGTAATAGTTTGGCCAGTGCCCCATATTCGCGTATTTGGGACTGATAAGGGAGATGGAAAAATATAATTGTCCAGAATAGTCTGAAAATAGTGAACAACCGCTTTTTCAACTTTGGCAATTGATCAATTATTAGTTTCCATCTCCTTAATGCTATGTGAGCAGATGTTTATTCCGCAGTTTGGGAGAGATAATCCCTGGGAAATTCAAGGCTGATTCTGCCAATTTTTCCGATTCTCAGTTCCCGGATGAGCACTTCAGATGCCTTTTGCCAGTTCAAAATGCCCCCTTTTTTTAAAAATCCCCGGCGGGTGCCAATGGCTTCAATGAGGTCATTGGCGGTGGGGGGAAGGGGAGCTTCCAACTGGTATCGTTCCTGGAGCTGTGCCCCATATCGTTCCAGCAGGTATGTTGCCGCGAAATGGGCCACATCGGCATAATCCATGGCTGTGTCTGATATGGCACCACTGGCAGCCAGGCGATAGGCACCTGCCTGATTTTCCAGGATGGGCCAGAGGATACCCGGGGTATCATAGATATCAATTTTATTTTTCAGCCCGGCCCGTTGCTTTTGACGGGTGATGGCTGGTGTATTTCCGGTTTTGGCAATTTTTTTTCCGGCCAGGGAATTGATGATGGTGGATTTACCGGTATTGGGTATGCCCACCACCATGATTCTTGCATTGCGGGCCTTGTTACGGGTGATGGTTTTCACGGCATCATCCACGGTTTTCCAAGTTTGTGTTTTATCTGTGCCGTTGATGGCAACGCATTTTCCGTCAAACTGCTTATTGAAATATGCCAGCCACTGGCGGGTGGCTTCGGGGTCGGCCAGGTCTTTTTTGTTTAAAACCTTTACCCGGGGGGTGGTTTTGCATATTTTATCCAACAGAGGATTGGCGCTGGATATGGGCAATCTGGCATCCAGTATTTCCAAAACTACATCCACACTTGGAATCGTCTGTCTGAGGAATTCTCTTGTCTCCAGCATATGGCCGGGGAACCATTGTATTGCCATGGTCAGTTGCCTTTTCTTTTTTTGTTTTTCAGTGCGTTGATTTCTTTTTCCAGCCGTTGAATTTGTTCGGTTTTGCTTTCTTTCACAGGATCAGCCAGAGGGGTTACTTCTGGTTGAGACGACAAATCCAGGGGAAAGGGCGGCCGTTTTTCAGGCCAGGGGGGATGCTGGGGCAGGGCTTTCCGGGGATGCATGGACAGGGGCACAGATGCCAGTCTTTCCCTGTCATGGGTCATTTCACGTTTTTCTGCTCTTTGCTGGGCCATATACATATAAGTGAATGCCGCAGCCCCCACGGTGCTGCCAAGGAATCCCCCCACAGCAACGGAAAAAAACATATCTAAAACAGTGGTACCCCCAAAATAGCCATGGAGCCCACCCAGGATAATTCCAGAACAAAATAATATAACGGGTAAGGTATACATGGCGCTCAATCTATCATATAAAAGGATAGCAATAAATAGAAAATTTGGCATCCTTACGTATGACCCCCAAAGTACTTTACACTTTTTTAAGAACGACTACCGCAAAATGGGGCTCACCCCGGGAAAGTGTAAAGCAGGAATGAAGGATACCGAAAAATTGAATAAAAAACAGGAGATCGTTAATTCATGAAATCCATGGGAATACTGATAAAAACCATTGGTGTGTTATTTGTTTTTCTGGGGGGAGTTGTCTTTTGTCCCGTCAATGCCGCACAGTCTCCAGTTTTAATTCAATCGGCGCTTCCTGACCTTGTTGCCACCACAAGGTTGACCGGGCCGATTCTGGTGGCAGGAGAGCCGGTTCCCATAGATAGGCCCAGAATCAGGGAGGGCCTTGAGAAAGAACTGTTGCTGTCCCTGTGGAACCGTTCCCAGGTGCTGTTGTGGATGAAACGCTCCTCGCGGATTTTCCCCCCCATTGAAGCGATGTTAAAAAAACAGGGACTTCCCGATGATTTGAAATATGTGGTGGTGGTGGAAAGTGCCCTGAGACCCCATGCCGGTTCCAGCAAAGGTGCCGTGGGGTACTGGCAGTTTATTAGATCCACGGCCCTGATGTATGGGTTGGAGGTGAACAGCTGTGTGGATGAACGGCGTAATCTGTTGCGATCCACCCGGGCCGCCTGCGCATACTTAAAAAAACTCCATGGGCAGTTTGGAAGTTGGGCTCTTGCCTTGGCGGCCTATAATATGGGAGAAAACGGCCTTGCCGCAGCCATTAAATTACAGGATGTCAAAGATTATTATGACCTTTACCTGTCCCTGGAGACCCAGCGCTATATGCTGAAAATTGCTGTGGTGAAGATGATCATGGAAGCGCCTGAAAAATATGGACTTGTCTTGAAAAAGACAGATTATTATCCCCTGGAATCCCATGACAATGTCCGGTTTGCTTCACCAGGGAGGTTGAATTTAAACCTGGTGGCAAAGGCCGCCCATACTGTTTTTAAGGAGATCAAAGAACTGAACCCTGAACTCAGAGGGAGTTTTCTTTGTAAAAGGACTTACAATTTAATCGTTCCCCAGGGCACGGGTAAGGGGTTTAATAAACGGTTTAAGGCTCTTACTTCCAAATGGCTGTCTAAGAATAAAAAAAATAGAAGAAGGCATGTGGTTAAAAAAGGGGAAAATTTAACCATTATTGCCCGAAAATACAATATTCCTGTGTTGACCCTGCTCCAGTGGAATAAATTGACATTTAAGAGTTATATCCACCCGGGGGATGTCCTGGTGGTGGGGGGCGGTGGTAAAAGGAAATAAGGCATGTCCTGGGTTACTGGGTGAGATCTGTTTCTGAAATCTTGCCAGGTTCTGGAATAGAGATGATTAGGGGGGCGGCTTTTTTTGTTTCTTCAAGTCAATAATCAGATTGTCTTATTTTGGCC
>JASFYZ010000451.1:0-10493 GCA_045046665.1 Desulfobacterium sp. | reverse complement strand
AGATGGAGAAAGGCCCCCCCTCCTGTTGAGATGTAATCTATTTTTTCCGCCACCTGGCACACGCTTACTGCCAATCCCGTGTCCCCGCCCCCCACAACACAAAATGCCGGAGATGCGGCAACTGCCTGGGCAAGAGAACAGGTTCCGCTGCGGAATCGCTCCATTTCAAAAACCCCCATGGGGCCATTCCATACAATAGTTCCCGAGGTTTCAACAGCCTTGGAAAAAATCGCTGTGGTTTCAGGTCCGATGTCCATGGCCATCCATTGTGCAGGTATCTGGTCCACTGACACCGTTTTTTGATCGGCATTTTTATCAAAGGTCTCTGCCACCACCACATCCACGGGCAACAGACAAGTCACCTTTTTTTCCGCCGCTTTTTTAAGAATCTCTCCGGCAGTGGCCACAAGGTCATCTTCAACCATGGAATCGCCCACATCAATGCCTTGGCTCTTTAAAAAGGTATTGGCCATGGCCCCCCCAATGATCAGGGTATCCACATGGTTGAGAAGGTTATTCAGGGCACTAAGCTTGCTGGACACTTTGGCCCCGCCCACAATGGCTGTGAGGGGACGCTTTGGGGCCTCCACGGAATTCCCATAGCAGGCGATCTCCTTTTCCAGTAAAAACCCCGCCCCGGATGTCTTTACCAGTTGGGGAATTCCCACCACCGATGCCTGGGTTCTGTGGGATACGGAAAAGGCTTCGTTAACAAAGCAGTCACAAAGGACGGCAAGCTGTTTTGCAAATTCCAGATCATTAGATTTTTCCCCCCCATGGAATCTCAAATTTTCAAGCAGGACAATATCGCCAGGCACCATGTTCTCAACTGCTGTTTGAGCCTCTGGCCCTATGCAGTCATTAACAAATCCCACGGACTGTCCAAGGAGTTCTTCCAGCCGTTTTACAGCAGGGACAAGGGATAGTTCTGGTACCCGTTTCCCTTTGGGACGTCCCATGTGGGAAATCAATATAATCCGAGTGCCATGTTCAAGAAGATACCGAATCAGGGGTAGGGTGGCTTTAATTCTGTTATCATCGGTGATGGCTTGGTGTTCATCCAGGGGCAAATTATAATCCACCCGCACCAGCACCTTTTTTCCTGACACATCAAGATCTTTTACTGACTTCATTTTTTTTCCCCAAATCCATTTTTTGCCTGTGAAGTTTCTTTTTCCTGGACCAGCGTTCAAAAAAACCAATGCGACCTGCCTTTTCTCCCCGCACCACCATCTCTTCCCTTACATTTAATCCCCCGGTACCGGACATGGCCTGTCTGAGACAATTGGTTTTATGGGGGCAGCACATGCATGGTTCCGGGGTCTGTCTGAGCCCGTGAGAGCCCATGGGAAACACTTTTTCAAGTTGTCCAAAACATTCAGGGAGTGATTCCCCCCCTGTATCCCCTTCAGCCATTTTGTTCAAACTCCCTGTTAAACTCAGCAATATATCCCTGCTCTGCAAAACTGTAGAACCCCGTACCGCCAGTGATTACATGCTCATGCACGGTGATGCCCACATGGCGCAGGGCAAATACCAGTCGTTTGGTGATGGCAATGTCTTCCGGGGAGGGGGAGACGTCACCCGAGGGGTGATTATGGGCAAAGATAATTGCCGCAGCCCTGTGCTCCAGGGCCTTTACAATAACCTCCCTGGGATAAACAGAGCTCATGGTAAGGGTGCCCTCAAAAAGTATTTCCATGGCATTCACCCGGTTTTTGGCATCCAGAAAAATCCCGGCAAACACCTCTTTGGTTTTCCTTCCAATGGCATGACTGAGATAGGTTTTAAGCTCCCGGGAGTTCCCAAGAATCTCCCCGTGCACCACCTGGGCCGCAAGGTAACGATTCGAAACTTCCTTGATTAAGTGGAGACCCAGGATATTGGACGGACCAATACCCTTGACCCGGGCCAGTTCTTCGGGATTGGCCTCAAAAACCCCCTGGAGGGTTTTAAAGCGTTCCAGCAACTCCTTGGCCCGGGCTTTGCAATCCTGCCGGGGGGTGTTCAGGGTCAACAGAAGTTCAATCACCTCATAATCCAGAAAGCCGCTCAGGCCTCCCTTGAGGAACCGTTCCCGCAATCGCCCGCGATGGCCCTGCCCCTTATGGTTGTTCGTCGTCTCCTTGCCCATCCTCACCATCATCCACCGGTACCTCAGACGTCATTTCAGAATCCGTCACGGGTTCCGTTCCGGCATCATTATCTCCGGATTCCAGATCTCCGGATTCCAGATCTCCAGATTCCAGAGTTACGCCTTCTTCCTGATCTTCAGGAAGCGGTGTCTCCTCCTCTGGAAGCCTTGCCGCCCCAATGAGTTGTTCCTGGTCCGCAAGATTGATTAATTTGACCCCCTGGGTATTTCGACTGATCACCGAAATGCTGCTGATGTCGGTGCGAATCAGTTTTCCCTTGTCTGTGACCAGCATCAGTTCATCTTTATCTTCCACTAACAGCAGAGAAACCATCTGGCCGTTACGCTGGGAGGTCCTGATGGAAAATACCCCCTTGCCTCCCCGAGTCTGGCATCGATACTCCTCAATATTGGTACGTTTGCCATAACCGTTTTCCGTCACCGTCAAAAGGGTCTCTCCATGGTTCAGGGCTTCCATGCCCACCACATGGGAATTTTTTTCACCAATTCGCATGCCCCGGACCCCCATGGAGCCCCGGGCTGTGGAGCGGACTCCTGATTCATGGAATCGAATCACCTTACCTTCATTGGATCCTAAAAAGATCTCCATATTTCCGTCGGTGATGCCAGCGGAAATAAGTTCATCGCCATCGGCAAGTTTAATTCCGATGAGCCCCCCGGACCGGGGTCTGGAGTAGGCCATTAAATCGGTCTTTTTAACCCTGCCCTTGGCGGTTGCCATGACCACATATTTATTTTCTGTGAATTTTGGCACCGTCAACACTGTGGCAAGTTCTTCCCCCTCATCCAGGTTTAACAGGTTCACAATGGCCTTGCCACGACTTGATCGGCTGGCCATGGGAAGTTCATAGACCTTGGTCTGGTACACCTTGCCCATGTTGGTAATAAAAAGAAAGGTATGGTGGGTGGATGCCACAAAGAGATGCTCCACAAAATCATCTTCCTTGGTACCCATGGCCATTTTACCCTTACCTCCCCGGTGCTGGGTGGCATAAAGGGTAATGGGATTGCGTTTAATATAACCACTTCGGGAAATGGTGACCACCATGTCCTCTTCGGCAATGAGGTCTTCAATATTTATATCACTGGTACACTCAACGATGCGAGTCCGTCGTTCATCGGCAAACTCTTCCTTAAGGGTCTCCATCTCCTCATGGATAATTCCCCGGACCACCTCGTCACTGGAGAGGATTTCCTGGAACCAGGCAATATCTTTTTGCAATGCCGCATACTCTTCCTCAATCTTATCCCGTTCAAGGCCGGTGAGGCGCTGGAGGCGCATGTCTAATATGGCCTGGGCCTGGATCTCTGACAGGGAGAAGGCCGTAATGAGCCCTTCCTTTGCGGCTTCTGGAGATTGAGATGCCCGGATCAGGGCCACCACCTCATCCAGTTGATCCAGGGCCACTCGCAACCCTTCAAGGATATGGGTCCGCTCCTGGGTTTTTCTCAAATCAAACCGGGTTCTCCGGAAGATAACATCCTTGCGATGCTTGATAAAATGTTCCAGCAGTTCCTTAATGGTAAAAAGCTGTGGACGCTTGTTGATAACCGCAAGAAGAATAATACCAAAGCTGGATTGCATGTTGGTGTGCTTGTAGAGCTGGTTGATCACCACTTCGGGAAATTGATCTTTTTTTAATCCGACGGCAATTCTCATGCCATCACGATCGGATTCATCCCTTACAAAGGAAGCCCCCTCAATCACATGGGCCTTCATGAGCTCTGCGATCTTTTCAACCACCTTGGCCTTGTTCACCTGGTAGGGCAGCTCCGTGACAACAATGGTTTCCCGATTGGTCTTTTTGTTTTCCTCCACCTCCATTTTGGCCCGCATGACCACCACCCCTCGACCGGTGGTGTAGGCATCATGGATGCCATTTCTGCCATAGATCATACCCGCAGTGGGGAAATCAGGTCCGGGAATATGGGTCATGATTTCGGCAATGGAAATGGCCGTGTTATCCAAAAGGGCAATGATGGCGTTGGCCACCTCGTTGATATTGTGGGGGGGGATATTGGTGGTCATACCAACGGCAATACCCGAAGATCCATTGACCAGAAGCGCTGGCAACCGGGTGGGCATCACCGAGGGTTCTTCCATGGTTTCATCGTAATTGGGGATCCACTCCACGGTCTCTTTTTCAAGGTCAGCCAACATCTGATGGGCCACCTTTTTCATGCGGATCTCGGTGTACCTCATGGCCGCCGGGGAATCACCATCCACGGAACCAAAATTTCCCTGGCCATCCACCAGGGGATAGCGCATGGAAAAATCCTGGGCCATACGTACAATGGTGTCATACACAGCAGAGTCGCCGTGGGGATGATACTTACCAATGACATCACCCACCACACGGGCGGATTTCTTGTAGGATTTATTCCAGTCGTTGTGTAGCTGACGCATGGCAAAAAGCACCCGGCGATGAACAGGTTTAAGGCCATCCCGGACATCGGGAAGTGCCCTGCCGATGATGACGCTCATGGCATATTCGAGATAGGACTGCTTCATCTCCTTCTCGATGCTTGTCACATTGTTGTCTTGGTTTATCATTCACTGTCCTTTAAGAAAACTTTACAACTGATATTATCAATCCAGACGAAACCGGAAAAAATGTCTATTTAACCCAATCTGGACAAACCAGACGTAAAAAATAAAACTGGGGGGGGGGGGAATAAAAGAACTAAGCTCAAGAGATACAACTCGCAGAAGGTAAACGGCAGGGATAGAGTGGCTCTTTTTAAACTTTTAACCGAAAAGTCCCCAGCAAACATTCGATTTTTTTTTTTTGGGGGGGGGATGAGTCGGCACATTTACCAATTTTTTTTTCTGCTGAACCGCTCTATGTAAAAGCAAAAACCAAATGTAATCTCATGAGTCTTAAGTTCTCATAATCAATTGAAATCATTAATAGCTATGAAATCAAAATTTATAATCTAAGGCTAATCATTTCGATTAGTTAGCCAATGCCTATGCAAAACAGGCAGAGAACTTATGACCGACGAGATGTAATCAACTTAGGCTTTTACAAGCCCCCTTCTGAATCTTTGATTCAAGGAGGGGGTGTTCACAAGCCCCCCCCCTTTCATGCGTGGTTCTCACAGATGCTTATGCGCACAAAACGTTTCCAGGTTGTCGAAGCAGCACTATTTACGGCCGACACATCCCATGGCTGCCAGCAAAAGCACACATTCATAAATAATTACCTGAACAAAGCTTCCAAAAAAATGATACACAATGCCGCCACCGAAAATTGCCGGAACGGCGGAAAAAACCATGATACCCAATTTCCTGCTGATGTCCATAGCTTCAAGTCCCCCTGTTTTTTATCTGCACCTAATTATGATTTGTAAACAATCTGTTTTTTTACCACCAGGAACGCTTCAAGTAAAGTAAAAATTAACGTTCAATGACCATGGCCATGCCCATGCCGCCACCAATGCACATAGAAATAAGACCTGTACTATACTCTTTTCTTTTCATCTGGTTAATGGCGGTGACCATCTGCCGGGCCCCGGTACATCCAATGGGATGGCCAAGGGAGACAGCGCTTCCCAGTTCATTGGGTTTTTCCACATCAAGATTGAGTTCTCTCATGCATCCAATGGCCTGGGCAGCAAAGGCCTCATTGAGTTCCACCATGTCAATATCCCCCATGGTCATGCCCGTGGATGACAGCACTTTTTTAATGGCAGGTATGGGTCCCAGGCCCATATAGGCCGGATCAAGTCCACCAGAGGCAAAGGCTTTTATTTTGGCTAATTTTTCAAGGCCCAGGGCATCTGCTTTTTCTTCAGTCATGAGCAGCACTGCGGCGGCTCCATCATTAATACCCGATGCATTTCCTGCCGTAACACTGCCATCTTTTTTAAAGGCCGGTCTTAATTTGCCCAGTTTTTCCATGCTGGTTTCCATGGGTCGTTCATCCACATCCACCACCACCTCTTTTCTCCGGGACATGAATTTCACAGGAACGATTTCCTGGGCAAAGGTGCCATCCTTAATGGCTCCCATGGCCCGGGTGTGGCTCATCAGGGCCAGTTCATCCTGTTCCTGGCGGGTAATACCATATTTTGCCACTATGTTTTCCGCCGTTAATCCCATGTGGTATCCATAAAAAATTTCATAGAGCCCGTCAAATACCATGAGGTCATAGATATCACCGGTTCCGGTGAGTTCCATGCGGTGTCCCCAGCGAGCCTTGGGCAGCGCCATGGGGGCATTACTCATGCTCTCTTGCCCTCCGGCCAGAATAACATCCGCGTCTCCGGTCATGATGGCCTGGGCACCAAGGGCAATGGCCTTGAGCCCGGAGCCACAAATTTTATTGGCAGTGAATGCCGGGGTAAAGCGGGGAATACCGGCGGCGATCATGGCCTGGCGAGCCGTATTCTGCCCCTGGCCCGCCTGGAGCACATTGCCCATAATGACCTCATCAATGTGCACCGGGGAAAGGGATTCATCGTAGTCATACCCTTTTTTTTCAAGATCAATCTGCCCTTGATCTTTGAGGGTTTCAGGCCCAAAGGCCTTAACAGCTTCATCAGCTTCAGGTCGCAGTCCCACCCGTTTCAAAACCGATTTCATTACCGTGGCACCCAGTTCAACAACAGATACACTTTTTAAAGAACCACCAAAGGACCCGACTGGTGTTCTGACACCACTTACGATGACAACGTCTTTCATTTTTTTCTATCTCCGATGTGTTGAAGCTTCCCACAGCAAACTGGTTTGAATAAAATTCATACCAAACATTATAATAACCATGGGGAAGCCATGCTTTTTCCGACGGCACCGCCCCATGATACGGTCAAGGGGCCCGCCCATCGCTGGACACCCAATGATCTGTTTCTCAACCGTTTTTTGATATGTAATGAGAGGTTGCATTACGATGCGTTTGTTAGTAACAATGGCGCATGAGACAAAACCAGCAAGGGCAACGGCTGCAAAACCCGATTCCATAACAATCCAGATAAGAATAAAACCATCAAGTGAGACTATTTTTATCATGAATCCATAGCAAACTTAGCCAAAACATACAAGAAATTCCAGCCCTATTAACCGCCCTGATTTTGCTTCAGAATCTGTCAGAAATTCAATGGGTTATTCTTTCTATTTTCGGCCATCTCTCTTCTGGATGTGTCGCCAGGCATCCAGACGATTTTTCACCGTTGCTTCATATCCCCGGACAGTGGGATCATAAAAAGAATGCCCTTGAAGGTCCCGGGGAAGATATTCCTGGGGCACATATCCATCCGGGTAATCATGGGCATATTTATATCCGGCATGGAACCCCTGTTCCTTCATCAACCCCGTGGGGGCATTTCGGATATGCAGGGGAACGGGAAGATATCCTGTTTTTTCCACCTCCTGGCGCACGGCTTTCCCTGCCATGTACACGCGGTTGCTCTTGGGAGCCGTTGCCAGATAAATGGCGGCCTGGGCCAGGCAATCATCCCCTTCGGGGTGCCCCAGAAATCGAAAGGCCTCAAGCGCATTCAGGGCAACGGTCAGGGCACCTGGATCTGCCAGTCCCACATCTTCCACGGCAAAGCGCACCATGCGCCGGAGTACGTACAAGGGGTCTTCACCGGCGGAGATCATGCGGGTCATCCAGTACAAGGCCCCGTCGGGGTCACTGCCCCGCAGGCTTTTATGAAAGGCTGAAATAAGGTTAAAATGCTGATCCCCGCTTTTATCATAGCGCAATGCCTTTTTCTGAACGGCCAGCTCCACATCAGCAAGGGTGACACGCATGATCGTTGGGGTTGAAGGCCTTGACGTGGTGTCTTTATTTCCCCCATCCGGCGTAACCCGCCGGGCAAAACCGGCAGCGGCTTCCAGGTTGGTAAGCGCAATGCGGACATCTCCATCCGAGGCCCATGCAATGTGATCCAGGGCCTCCCTTGAGACAGTAAGATTCAGATCACCAAGCCCCCGTTCCCTATCTGCCAGTGCCCGCTCCAGAATAAGACGTATTTGCCCCCCATCCAGTCCTTTTAAGGCCACCACACGACACCGGGACACCAGGGCCGGGATCACCTCAAAGGAGGGGTTTTCCGTGGTGGCCCCCACCAGGACAATGAGCCCCTTTTCAACATGGTGAAGAAATGCATCCTGCTGGGCCTTGTTAAAGCGGTGGATCTCATCCACAAATAAAATGGTTCGCCGGGCATGGAGCCGTCGCTGCTCCCGGGCCTCATCAATGACCTTTCGGATCTCCTTTACCCCGGAAAGCACCGCAGATATCTCCACAAAATGAGACCGGGTCTCCCGGGCAATGATACCGGCAATGGTGGTTTTACCGCAGCCGGGCGGTCCCCAGAGGATGATGGAAAAAAGCCGATCATTGACAATAGAACGACACAGCACCGAGTCCCGACCCACCACATGTTCCTGCCCCACCACCTCTTCAAGATGCCGAGGACGCATGCGATCGGCCAGGGGCGCATGGGAGATATTTCCCGTTGCCATACCCGCATCAAACAGATCCATTTATTTGGTTTCCCCGTCCCGTGCCCTTTTTTTGCGATGCTGTTCCACCCGTTCTTTTCTTCGCCGGGTGTGAAGCTTCTTTTTTGTTGCCGTATACCGTTTGTCCACAAGGGTTTTTCCTGTAAATGCCAGTTTTCCTGTTTTCTCACGGAAATAGAGATTAATGGGGGTTTTTTCCAACTCCGCCATCTCCCGTATCTGGTTGATGAGATACCGCTTGTAGGAAAAATGAACTGCCTCAGGATAATTAACAAAACAGATGATGGTGGGCGGTTTTACTGATACCTGGGTGGCATAAAAAAACTTCAACCGCTTGCCCTTGTGCAGGGGAGGCTCTGTCCGGTAGATGGCATTTTCAATGATTCGATTGATCAGGCCTGTATTTATGCGGTAATTATACTCTTCATACACCGATTCCACCATGGATAGAAGCTTATGGGTTCGCTGGCCTGTGAGGGCGGAAATGGTGATGGCTGGCGCAAAGGATAAAAATTTTGACTTCATCCTTAGATCTTCCATAAACGCCTTTTGATCTTTGTCATCTGCCTCCAGAAGATCCCATTTGTTTAAAACAAAGATTGCACCGCACCCCCGGTCATGGGCATAGCCTGCAATGGTGATATCCTGGTCAGTGACCCCTTCACTTGCGTCAATGAGAATCAACGCCACATCACAGCGGTCCAGGCTTTTCAAGGCCTTGAGAATGGAATATTTTTCTATGCGCTCCCGGACCTTTCCCTTGCGGCGGATACCCGCTGTATCAATGAGCCGAAAGGTCTTGCCATCTTTATCAATGGTCAGGTCAATGGCGTCTCGGGTGGTGCCAGCCTTTTCACTGACCACCACCCTTTTGGTGCCAAACAGGCGATTGATCAGGGAGGATTTCCCCACATTGGGCCGTCCTGACACGGCAATGCAGATCTCCTGGTCCGCAGATGCGTCTTCTGGACCCTCCGGAGTTTCTAACAACACCTCATTCACAAGCACAGAGATCAGCTCATCCATAAAGGTGGGAACCCCCACCCCGTGCTCTGCGGATACGGGGAAAAACTTATCTATCCCTAATGTAAAAAAATCAACAAGCTCATCCCGTTGCCGATTATTTTCAATTTTATTGATCAGGTAAAAAACTGGCTTCTCACTTCTTCTTAGAATATGAACCAGATCCTGATCAAAGGGGGAAACACCGGCCCTGCCATCCAGCACCAGCACAATGACATCCGCCTCTTTCACCGCCATCTCCACATGTTCCCGGATCTCCGCGGCAAAGACATCATCATCATCCACAAGAAAGCCACCAGTATCCACAACAGTGAAGGGGATATCATCCCACATGGCATCTGCGTAGTGACGATCCCTTGTGACGCCTGGGAAATCATCCACAAGGGCATTTCTGGATCTTGTTATTCGATTAAAAAGGGTTGATTTGCCCACATTGGGCCGCCCCACAAGGGCAACAATGGGTTTCATTTAAATATAGAACCTCCGAGGTTAAGACAGACCACACCATGATCCTCCGGGGAGAGGGTCCCCATAAAAGTCCACATCATAATCGGAGGCGTTGGGTGTTTGATCGGCAGTTTTTGTATGGTTGTCAAACTATGTAATTTTGTGCCCGCAAGGGCAATGTTGCTCATGGGGATGGATCACAGTAAAGTATACAGGAAAAAGTATCCCAGGCAAAGCATAAGAGAAGGCGGGCACAAACAAAAAAAGCCCCGGAAAAAATTCCGGGGCTTTATAATCTTTTAAGTCAAAAAAGATGGCGTCCCCAAGGGGATTCGAACCCCTGTCGCCGGCGTGAAAGGCCGGTGTCCTGGACCAGGCTAGACGATGGGGACG
>JASFYZ010000450.1:0-10636 GCA_045046665.1 Desulfobacterium sp. | reverse complement strand
GTTATTATTTAATAAAATGTTGTGAAAATGTCAATTAAAAATTAAAAAATTTACTTAATCATCAAATTAAAATTTATATTTTTATGTTTTGCATGTTTTAATCAATTTTAATCACTGGGGCAGGAGATGGAAAATAGAAAGTCGTTTTTTGTTGATTTTGCTGGAGCACCAGTGTTAAATATCACCCGTGGGACATTGGGGTCAGGCTTGGCGGCGTTATTCATCCCACCCGTGTAAACCGGAAACCTCCAGAAACAGTATCCATGGGCCACGCCTGATCCCTCACACCATGTCAAAATATAAAACATATCGTCTATAATCGGAAGAAAGTTAATGAATTGGGGAAAAAATAAATTCGATCTTATATTTTTATCGATCCTGTTAATTTTGTAAAGGAGAAAATGAGATGGCAGAAAAAATAGTGGTAATCGGTGCAGGACCTGGTGGATATGTGGCGGCATTAAGAGCTGCCCAGCTGGGGGGGGATGTCACGGTGGTGGAAAAAGAGCACCCCGGTGGTACCTGTCTCAATTGGGGATGCATCCCCTCAAAGATCATGAAAACCTCGGCGGATCTTTTCTTAAAGACCAAAGAAGCAAAGGCCTATGGTATCAAAATTGATGGCACAGTGGCCGTGGATATGGCTGCCATCATGGCCCGAAAACAGCAGATTGTGGAGACCCAGCGCAAGGGCATTCTGGCCTTGCTCAAGAAAAGCAATGTGCAGTTTGAACAGGGGCGGGGTTATATAAAGGAACAGGGCGTCATCTCCGTGGCCGATGATAATTGTTGGGAAAAGGAGATTCATTACGATCGACTCATTCTTGCCGTGGGCACCGAGCCTTTGAATATTTCTGATTTCCCCTTTGATGGGGAGCAGATTTTGTCCAGCAATGATCTGTTGAATCTTAAAACCCTTCCCCAGTCCATGGTCATTGTGGGGGGGGGTGTCATTGGATGTGAATTTGCCTGTATCCTCTCTGCCCTGGGGGTGGAGGTGACCGTGGTGGAGGCAATGGATCGGTTGCTGCCCCTGCCTTCGGTGGATGAGGCCTGCTCTAAAATTCTCCAGCGGGAGATGAAAAAACGGAAGATTAAATTCATCACCGACCAGGTGGTGGAAAAGGCTGAAAAGACTGGGGCGTCTCTCACCATCACCCTGGGTGTCTCTCCCTTTGCCGCTGAAAAGCGAAAAGCACGCATTAAACCTGTCACCCTGACAGCGGAAAAGATGGCGGTGTGCATTGGTAGGTCTGCTTTGTCCGGGGATCTGGGTCTGGAAAACATCGGCCTTGATCTGGATGACAGGGGTTGGATACCGGTGAATCAAGGCATGGAGACCGGCGTGGATGGGGTCTATGCCATTGGAGACATCCTGGGACCCCGGCACATTATGCTGGCCCATGTGGCCTCCCACGAAGGGATGGTGGCAGCAGTAAACGCCATGGGAGGATCTGATGTCATGGATTACACCGCCGTACCGGGTGCCATCTTTACCATGCCAGAAATCGGCAACGTGGGTATCACCGAGGCCCAGGCCCGGGAACAAGGCCTTTCTGTCACCTGCTCTTCAGTTAACTTTCGCACCCTTGGCAAGGCCCAGGCCATGGGGGAGATTGCCGGGGAAGCCAGAATTGTGGCCGATGCGGACACGGGGAAATTCCTGGGTGTTCACATCATCGGCCCCCATGCCACAGATCTCATTGCCGAGGGCACCCTGGCCGTTACCAAGGGCCTCACTGTCAAGGATATTGCCCACACCATCCACGCCCATCCCACCCTGGCTGAAATCATGTCCGAAGTCTCCGCACTGGGGGTCTGACCCACCTAACTATTTTAAATTTAAGTAAATATGGCAAAGAATTGTTCAGTATTACCCCTTAGAAGGCTCCTTTCGCCCCCTAAAAGCACCTTCTAAGGAATTATAAAACAGGGTCATGGGAATTTGACAAAAGATCGAGTTGCATTACTTTATGTGTAATAATTAAAAAACTCATGGAGGAAATACATGAACCCCGAAGAAAAGTACCCGGCCCTGGAAAAATTCGGCCGCAACCTCACCGAACTTGCCCGCCTGGGTAAGTTGGACCCGGTCATCGGCCGGGACGAGGAGATCCGCCGCATTGTCCAGGTGCTCTCCCGGCGGCGTAAGAACAATCCCGTGCTCATTGGCGAGCCCGGCGTGGGCAAAACTGCCGTGGTGGAAGGACTTGCCCAGCGCATTGTGGAGGGGGATGTATCGGAAAGTCTTAAAAATCGACGGGTCATTGCCCTTGACATGGGTGCCATGCTGGCCGGTGCCAAGTACCGGGGGGAGTTTGAAGACCGGCTCAAGGCCGTATTAAAAGAGGTGGAATCCTCCGAGGGTGAGATTGTGCTGTTCATTGATGAGCTTCACACCGTGGTGGGGGCTGGAGCTGCCGAAGGATCTGTGGATGCCTCCAATATGCTCAAGCCCGCCCTGGCCCGGGGAACCTTGCGCTGCGTGGGGGCCACCACCCTGGACGAGTATCGGAAATACATTGAAAAAGATGCAGCCCTGGAGCGGCGCTTCCAGCCCGTGCTGACGGCCGAACCCACGGTGGAAGATACCATCTCCATCCTCCGGGGACTCAAGGAAAAGTACGAGGTGCACCATGGGGTGCGCATCAAGGATTCCGCCATTGTGGCGGCGGCCACCTTATCCCAGCGTTACATTGCCGACCGGTTCTTGCCGGACAAGGCCATTGATCTTGTTGATGAGGCAGCCTCCCGTCTGCGCATTGAGATTGACAGCATGCCCCTGATCATAGATGAGGTCCAGCGCCGCATCACCCAGGCAGAGATCGAGCGCCAGGCCCTGAAAAGGGAAAAGGACGATGCCTCCCGGGAGCGGCTCACAACCCTTGAAAAATCCCTGGCCAACATGAAAGAAGAGATCCAGCCCATGAAGCTGCACTGGAACATGGAAAAGGGACTCATCCAGGAGATCAGCGCCATCCGGGAACAGATGGACCAGGCCCATACCCAGGCCCAGGTGGCCGAGCGGGAAGGGGATCTGGCCAAAGTCGCACAGATCCGTTATGGCACCATTGAAATCCTGCAAAAATCCCTGACTGCTAAAAAAACGGAGTTGGATAGCGCCCAGAAGGAACTGCGCATGCTTAAAGAAGATGTGGAAGCCTCGGACATTGCCGACGTGGTGTCTGCCTGGACCGGCATCCCGGTGTCCCGCATGTTAAAAGGCGAGCAGGAAAAGCTGGTGGAGATGGAGTCCCACATCAAAAAACGGGTTATTGGCCAGACAAAGGCCATTGATGCCGTATCCAATGCCGTGCGCCGGGCCCGGGCGGGGTTGCAGTCACCGGATCGTCCTATTGGTACCTTTATCTTCATGGGTCCCACCGGGGTGGGCAAAACCGAGCTTGCCAAGGCCCTGGCCGAATTTATATTTGATTCCCAGTCCGCCATGGTGCGCATTGACATGTCTGAATACATGGAAAAACATTCCGTGGCCCGGCTCATTGGTGCGCCTCCGGGGTATGTGGGGTATGATGAAGGGGGTGCCCTCACCGAGGCCGTGCGCCGCAGGCCCTATTCCGTGCTGCTCTTTGACGAGATTGAAAAGGCGCATCCCGATGTGTTCAACGTGCTGCTCCAGGTGCTGGATGATGGCCGCATGACCGACGGCCATGGCCGCACCGTGGATTTTACCAACACCATCATCATCATGACCTCCAATGTGGGCTCCCGGTTCATCCAGGAGGCTGCCGGTATCTCAGCGGACACGGGTTACATCGGTGCCCTGGACCATGAGACTGGCAGTGGCGAAGCTCAGAGTAGAAATTTTAATGACAGGGCGGATCAGTTCCAGGATCATGATGCCGCTTTTAATGAAAAGACTGGCGGCTTCCAGGATCATGGTGCTGGCAGTGGCGGGGGATGGCAGGAAGTAACCAGCACGGTACCGCCCAATTTAGAAAAAGACCAAATGCTCCAGGCAGCCATTGCCCGGGCCTTGAAAAAGGCATTTAAACCCGAGTTCTTAAACCGAATTGATGAGATCATCACCTTCCAGAATCTCACCCTGAAAGACATAAAGGCCATTGCTGACATCCAGATTCGCCAGCTCAATGCCCGCCTGGCCCAGCGCAAGATCCACATCACCCTGGACGAGGCAGCCCTGGAAATCCTGGCCCGCTCAGGCTACGACCTGGCCTTTGGTGCCCGCCCCCTGAAACGGGCCATCCAGCAGCACCTGGAAAACCCCTTGTCTCTGGCCCTTCTAAACGGTACCATCAAAGATGGCCAATCACTTATAGTGGGGTCTGACCCCGATAAGGGCCTTACATTTATATAAATATGGTGAATATTTGCCTAATATTAGCCCTTAGAAGGCTCTTTTTGCCCCCCAAAAGGGCCTTCTAACGAATTTGCAACCCTGACATCTCCCCATCAGCAATTCTAATTATGGATTTCCAAGCGGCATAACGTGCTGACTTTACGTTGAGCGAAACCGTAAATTTGCAGTGTGGAAAGCCATCAAGTGTCATAATTAGAATTGCTGTCTTCCCATTAAAATTTAGGGCTTGGTCATAAGATGGGCCACTGTACGGTATTAAAAATTTAATGGACCACAAATACCCGTAATCACAAGCTTTATTTTAATTGATATAATTTCACCACAAGGTTGCCGACGTTATGATCAGTCCTTAAATTTATGACTCTTGAGATTTTCCTTAGAGTGCCCTTTTCGTGGGCAAAATAGGCGCTCTAAGCTAATAAAACAGGCATTTTCTATAGATATGTTTTATTATATCAGGTATTTGTCTGGGTCAGACCCCATTAAATTATTCTTGCCTTTGGGGATGGAATATTATATATAAATAATTTGGCTGCTTCACCTGCAAAGGATCCATGGAAAAGAGGGTTTGATAAATTGACGTTCCACTGGCCCATGGAGCCATCCTTATAAGGTAATTAAAAAATTATGGGCCGACTTTTTACAGGGCCATCAAAAAAAGGAACACAAATATGAAAAAAACCATTATCAAAGGCACCGGCCGTGCCCTGGCCCCGCGCCTTGTCACCAATGAAGATCTTGCGAAAATCATGGACACCACCGATGAGTGGATACAGCAGCGCACCGGTATCAAGCAGCGGTACTGGGTGCCTGAAGAGGGTCAGATGGGGGCCTCAGACCTGGGACTCACCGCCAGCCACAAGGCCCTTGAAAAGGCTGGATGGCAGCCCGAAGATATTGATTTCATTATTTTTGCCACCCTGAGTCCAGATTTATTTTTTCCGGGGTCTGGATGCCTTCTTGCGGAAAAACTGGGCCTGACCAGTACCCCAGCCCTGGATATCCGTCAGCAATGCACAGGCTTTCTCTATGCCATGGCCACGGCCGATTCTTATATTAAAAGTGGTCTGGCCAATAAGATTCTGGTGGTGGGTGGAGAAGTTCACTCCTCGGGCCTGGACAAAACCACCCGGGGCCGGGATGTGGCGGTTCTTTTTGGGGATGGTGCTGCTGCCGTATGCGTGGAAGGGGTGGAAACAGATGAAAACATAGGGGTCCTTGCCTCCTGCCTCCATGCCGATGGACGCGGAGCGGACAATCTTATGACCGAACTTCCCTCTTCCCGACTTCCCGACCGCCACCCCAAGGGCCTGCCCCTTGATTCCGAACGCTATTTCCCCTCCATGAACGGCCCTGCTGTATTTAAAACCGCTGTGCGCAAATTACCCCAGGTCACCCGGGAAACCCTGGAAAAAGCTGGCCTTACTCTGGATGACATAGACATGGTTTTCCCCCATCAGGCCAATCTTCGCATCAATCAGGCCTATGCCCAATTCATGAAAATAGATGAGTCCAAGATATTCAATAATATCCAAAAATATGGTAATACCACCGCCGCCAGTATTCCCTTGGCCCTGGATGAGGCGCTGGAGCAGGGCGTGGTGGGAAAATCCGGTGACACCATCCTATTTGTGGGCTTTGGTGCTGGCCTTACCTGGGGGGGGATTGCCTACCGCTTTTAATTTGGGGGAATTTGGGGGGATTTGGGGGGCAGGCTTGGCTTATGGGTGTTATTTGTTCGCTGGAAGCTATATCTAATTTTATATGATTTCATCGGTGCTGAGTCAAAGTTCTTTATAATATCAGCAATTTATATTTGAAAATATATATGAGGTCAAATGAACTGCACTATAAGGGTGATAAGATATGTCAGTAAGCGGGTTAAGTTTTGTCACTGTTTCCTTACTGAATTCATGATTTATTCAGGTACCAATAAATGAATTGTAAAAATGGAATAAACACGTGTGATCGTTTAATGGCAAAGGGGGTACAGATCCCCCTTCCCAATACCCTGTTCATCGGGCCGGAGGTAGATATAGATCGCATCTCCGGTAATGGGGTCACCCTTTACCCCGGCACCCGCATCATCGGGGAAAATACCCTGATCATGTCCAGATCCACCTTGGGCCAGGAGGCTCCGGTGACTCTGGATGACTGCTATGTGGGCCCGGATACCCACCTTAAGGGCGGGTTTTTCCAGGATGCCGTATTCGTGGGCAAAAATACCTTTGGTTCCGGCGCCCATGTCCGGGGGGGCACTATCCTGGAAGAAGAGGCCGGTGCGGCCCACACCGTGGGGCTTAAACAGACCATACTGTTTCCCTTTGTCACCCTGGGCAGCCTTATTAATTTTTGTGATCTTTTAATGGCCGGGGGCACCAGTCGAAAAAATCATTCCGAGGTGGGCAGCTCCTATATCCATTTTAATTATACCCCCAGTCAGGATAAAGCCACCCCCTCCATGGTTGGCAATGTCCACCAGGGGGTGATGCTGGATCAATCCCCCATTTTTCTGGGAGGGCAGGGCGGGCTTGTGGGTCCCAGAGCCTTGGCCTTTGGTACGGTTACTGCCGCTGGTACCATTTGTCGTCGGGATGTGCTGCGTCCGAATCGGCTTATTCTGGGAGGGGGCATGAAATCTGCGAGCTTCCCAAATGTCGGAAATATTTATCGGGATGTTCATTCCGTTTTTAAAAAAAATTGCAGCTATATCTCCAGTCTGTGTGCGCTTCTGGCCTGGTATCAACAGGTGCGATCCCTTTTTGTCACCGATGTTCTGTCCCGGGCGTTGCTTCATGGTATGCAGGTTACCTTGAAAAAGTGCATTAAAGAACGTATTCACCGCCTGGACGGTTTTTGCATTGGCGTGGAGGCTTCTCTGGCCCACCATCTTCAGGGGGGGAGTGGAAAAAAAACAAAGCTGGTGAATGATCATGAACGTCTGCTGGCCCAATGGGCTGAAATTCGCGAGTGCATGGAAACAAAAATCATGCCCAATTCATTGCCCGCCGCCCCGGCTTCTTTTTTAGGGGCCGTGGAAAAAGAAATCGCCACCCATGGGGTTGATTATGTGCAGGTAATTCAATCTCTGGACCCGGATGTGCGTCTTCTGGGTATCCAATGGTTGGAAAAAATCACAAAAGATGTTGCCGATAATGGATGATTTAGGGTATGTATGGATTTGAAGAATACAAAAAAATAGGATTGTTTTCATAAGGGGAGTTGTTGATAGCCGTAAATGACGGGCAATAACCTTCGATGACATTCGTAGCGTACTATTTTCAGGGCAGTTGATTTTTTGTCTTATCCTTCCCGTGATTTGCTACCCCCCTCTCCTCAAAGTTTTGGACAATCCTTCATTTTATTAAAAACCCGCAATTCTAATTTTGGAAACAGATGCGTTTAAAACCAAAAAAGTGATAAGTTGCACCAACGTGATTTCAGATAGTTACACGCCAAAGGAGTCGGTTAAAAGCCATAATTAGAATTGCTGATTAAAGACGGAACACTTATACTCGATTACAGGAAATCTGCATGGGAAAACTTTTTGGAACAGACGGCATTCGCGGAGTAGCAAATCATTATCCCATGACAGTGGATGTTGCCATGAACACGGGGAGAGCCGTGGCCCGTTTTGTGAGACAACATAAAGGCAACAGTGCCATCATCGGGCGGGATACCCGACGGTCCGGAACCATGCTGGAGTCTGCCCTGGCTGCCGGTCTTGCAGCAGAAGGCATCGACGTTTACCTTGCAGGGGTGATTCCCACACCTGGGGTGGCATTTCTGGCATCCCACACCCCCGGGGCAGGGGCGGGTATCGTTATTTCCGCATCTCACAACCCCTATCAGGACAATGGCATCAAGCTTTTCAGGGCCGATGGGTACAAGCTTTCCGAGGAAGACGAAGCAACTGTGGAGAGCCATTTGCTGGAATTGATCTCCCAGTCAAATCATGATGACGGCCCTGCGCCCATAACTTCCTCTGGCAAATCTTCAGCCCCTGTATCATCGCCTCTGGAACCGGGTTTGATAGAAAATTTGCCCCAGGCTCGGGAACAATATGCTGCTTTTTTAAAGGGATGTTTCACTCCCAATAACACCAATAAGCCAAGCCTGACCCCCATTGTGGTGGATTGTTCCAATGGCGCCGCATCCGGGGTGGCTGAGGCCGTGTTTTCTGATCTGGGTTTTGACGCCCTGTTTATTCATAATACCCCGGATGGGCAAAATATTAATGAAGCCTGCGGTTCCCAGCACACAGGGGATCTGACAGATGCTGTGCTGGTAAATAAGGCAAGGGCAGGGTTGGCATTTGACGGAGATGCAGACCGCCTCATTGCCCTGGATGAAAACGGTGTTCCGGTCACCGGTGATAAAATCCTGGCCATCTGTGCCTGCCATGCCGCAAGCCGGGGAGAACTTCCCCGTAATTGTGTGGTTAGCACTGTTATGAGTAATATTGGTCTTGGTCTTGCTCTGGCAGACCATGACATTGACCATGAGATCACCGGGGTGGGGGACCGTCAGGTTATGGCCCTCATGCAAAAAACAGGTGCCATCATGGGGGGTGAGGATTCTGGCCATATGATATTTTCTCAATATCATACCACTGGCGATGGCATTCTTACGGCTCTCCGACTTCTCGCGGTGATGGCGGAAACAGGAGAATCTCTTTCTGATTTGGCCTCTGTGATGACGGTTTATCCCCAGGTGTTGAAAAATGTTGCTGTTAGCGACGACCGTCCTGATTTTATGGCCATTGGTCCCATTGCCCGGGCCATTGCTGAGGCTGAGAAAGAATTATCAGGTCAAGGTCGTGTACTGGTTCGCTACTCTGGTACCCAACCTCTTTTGCGGGTGATGGTGGAGGGGCGGGATACAAACCAAATTCAAAAAATATGTGATAATATTTGTGCTGTGGTTCGCGCTTGCATAGGGGAGCTAATTTAAAAATCGTGTGATGTTTCTACAATAAAAGGAGAGCTGGTTTTGATTTAAGTTAGCGCCATGGGCTGGGTCTTTTTTGAAAAACTGTCTTTTAGAGTATCATATTTTTAGGGGTGATCATAACGTCGGTCACTTTGAGCAGACATTTTTCGAGCTGAAAAATAAACGCTTTAATTATAGACCATTGTCGACAATATGAATTCACTATCCGTATAAGTGGCCCATATTATGATCAACCCCCATTTTTATTTAAATTAAGTTGTTTTATATGATTTTTTGTAATATGTGTCGAAACTACATGGCAAATTGAGGCAGGCTGTAGCTTGTGGATTGAGGAACTGAAAGAGCATGCCTTGAATTAGAAATAATCTCCGGAGCTGAAGCTTGGCTTTCGCCTGATATGTTGTAGATGTTGGACAATGGTGATATCATTCCATTGGGTGGTCAAGAAAATTACCTATTCTTGGAGTTGCCTAATCTGTTCCTTAGCTGATATGGTACAAGATTATGGAATATAGGCGTTATTCCGTTAATTGCCCGTCCCGAAAGGAATCTGGATCTTGTAAAAGATCTGGAACTGACAAGAGTTTTGGTAGGGATAGGCGCAAGTATGCAGGTAACTGCCGGGAGTGTTACTGGGGATTTTGGTCGTGTAAGTAAGAAGTATGGTCTGTGCATGCTTGATCAGGATTTGGTGTCTTTTCTTGTCCGAGATCCGCATCCTGGCAGAAAATATAGAATGGCAAAGGTTAAGAAAAAATTTGAAAAAATAATTGGAATTTCTGGAGCCTGTGATTTTTTTAAAAAAATGGCCGGGAAATGGTTTGTCATCTACCAGATAGCTTTCATAGCTCATTAATTGGTACTCGTACATGACGAAAGTAGAATAAAAATGGTGAAATTTGAAAAAGGAGAATGAGAATGAGAATGAACTATAAGGTTCAAAAAAACTGGTTTATGTTTTTTGTATTGGTTCTGTGTTTGACAATCCCAATGGTCGCTTTCGCCGATATTGCTGTAGATATAACTGGTGGGATGTCCCCAGCAGATGCTGCAAAAAAGGCCATAGCCGAAGGCATGGATCCTGCGGAAGCAGCTAGTCTGGCAACGACAGCAGCGCCAGCAGCAGCAGCAGAGATAGCAGCAGCCGTAACGACAGTAGCGCCAGCAGCAGCAGCAGAGATAGCAGCAGCCGTAACGACGGCAGCGCCAGCAGCAGCAGCAGAGATAGCAGCAGCCGTAACGACAGCAGCGCCAGCAGCAGCAGCAGAGATAGCAGCAGCCGTAACGACAGCAGCGCCAGCAGCAGCAGCAGAGATAGCAGCAGCCGTGACGACAGTAGTG
>JASFYZ010000449.1:0-4324 GCA_045046665.1 Desulfobacterium sp. | reverse complement strand
AACTCAAAGGAACAGTCACTATTAATCGTGTGATGCACCTTACTTTTATACCGAAATCAATTGTTATCTTTGCTCAGGTTAATAAGTTTGTGTTCCTAATTAAATCGGCAATGGTATATTTCTTCAGTGGTTTTAGTGCAAATGCCTTAATGCTCATGGATGTCGCCGTGGCCTTCTCCTTTTCAAATCTGATGGACTTAATGTCTAAAGATCGACCAATGCGCGTAATTTTTGTGCTTGCCAAGCTGAAGGGCATGTGAGTAAACAGCTTTTTTTGCAAAGGTGAACTCTTGAATCATAAAACCAAATTTAAGGTACGAGGATGCTCTTTGTCAACAGAAGTATGAAAATATTTGAAGGAATAGGACGGTTGTATTGGTGAACAGGGGGACCAGGGTTGAGTTGAGAAGAAGGGATCTGGGGGGCATGGATGAACAGCTTCTTGTGCCATTTTGTGAGTTTGCCCCCCCCCTGTATTTTAATCATTTACAGCAGATTCAAGGCCTGTTCCAAGTCCGCAATGATATCTTTCGGGGTTTCAATGCCCACGGAGAGACGGATGAGGCCGTCATCAATGCCCACGCTTTCCCGTTCTTGTCTTGTCATGTGCTCATGGGTGATGGTGGGGGGATGCATGCAGATGGTGCGGCTGGTGCCAAAGGTGACGGCATGCACCACCAGTTTGAGATTGTTCATCACCGTTGCAGCGCCGTCCATGCCATTTTTGACCACAAAGGACATGAGACCCCCATGGGCTTTCATCTGATCGCAGGCCAGTTCATGCTGGGGATGGCTTTTTAATCCCGAATAGTTGACATGGGAGACATTGGCATGGGCTTCCAGGAACTCTGCCACTTTTTGGGCGTTACTGCTGTGCTTTTCCATTCTCATGCCCAGGGTTTCTATGTACTGTAAGGTCATCCAGGCCTCGGTGGGCTGCATGATGGAGCCCACAAATTCTGTGGTATTCCAGCGGATATCCTCGATGAGTTCTTCAGTGCCCACAACGGCACCCCCCAGTATGGAGCCATTACCTGAAATAAATTTGGAAATGGAGAGAATTATAATATCCACCCCAAAATCCATGGGGCGTTGCAGGGCTGCGGTGCAGGTGGTGTTATCCACGCACACCGGGACTTTTTTGGCATGGGCCATATCGGTGACTGCTTTTAAATCGGTAATGAAAAGGGTGGGATTGCTGGGGGTTTCGATCCACACCAGCTTGGTTTTATCGTCAATTTGTGCATCCCAGGAGGCAGGGTCCGCTGGGTTTTCCACAAATTTGAAATTGATGTTGCATCGGTTGGGGAAAATGTCAGTGGCCTGTTTATAGCCTTCCCCAAAGATATTGAGTGAAGTGACAATATTATCCCCGGGGCGGGCAATGGTGAAAATGAGGTTAAAAAGCGCCTGGGAGCCCGAACCTGCTGTTAAACAGGCTTCTCCCCCTTCAATGGCAGCCAGTCGTTGCTCCAGAACGCGGTTGGTGGGGGTCTGGGTCCGCCCATACACCGGGCAGGGAACTCTCTCAAAGGTGTCGTAGGGAAAGGTCACGGATTGAACCATGGGTGGGGTAAAGGAGGAAAAGTCTGCCTTACTCTCCAGGGGGTGGAATCCGGTGTGCAGGGTTTTTGTCTCAAAACCGGTGTCAGCATCTGACCGTACGAAATGGGGGGCATCTGGATTGTATGTCCAGGCTTCTCTCAGGAAAAAATGTTTATTATTTTTCATATTTACACCTCATGTGCGACGTTGGTAAGCTCTCAATAAGTCCGGGTATTCAGGGAATAGCATCCGGCATTTAAAGGGTTGATCTATATTTATCCCCTGGGTTATTGAGAACTTATCGGCGTTGTGATTACGCTTCTTGGGAATCAATCCATGTCTGTTCTCTTTGAACAATTGCTTTTATTTTAAGTTGAACCTCTTCGGGCAGGGGATCAATGGTGTGAGTTTCAATGAGTTTGTCCACCACTTTGGCTGCATGTTCTTCCATGGTCATTTTTCCCTTTTTCTCCCATTGGGAATAGGTTCCTTTTTCAAAGAGTTTTGAGTAAAAGGGTGTCTTGAAATGCTTCATGGTGTGGGGGTGTTGCAGGTACTGACCGGTGGGACCTTGTTCATCAATGACATCAAGCGCCAAGGTGTCGTCGTTCACAGGGACCCCCTTTGTGGCCGCCCGGATAAAACCAATGGTTTCATTGGCCATAACCTGTAGCTGTAAAGAACCCTGGAGTCCGGAATCCATGAATCCCACATCATGGACAATGTTGGCACCATGGAGAAGGGAGGTCATGAGGCTTAAGGTCATCTCAATGCCGCATTGCTGATCCAGCACCTTGGAATCCGTGGAACCACCCAGACCAAACACCGGCAGGTTGTAATATTTACCCATGGAAGTGGGAACCCCTTGCTCATCGGCAAGGACATAATTGCCCACCATGGTCTGAAGGTTGTAAGGGCCACCGTTCCAGCCGGGAACTGCCACGGGGGCACCGGGTTTGACCAGCTGGGAGAGTACGATACCAAGAAGTATGCCCGCATTCATGGAGGCCATGCAACCTGCCGTGGTGGCTGGGGAGTTCACCCCACCGGCATTGAGGGGTATCCAGAGTTGAGGAAGCCCTTTTTCGGCGAGATACATGCATTTTTGCAGGGCCTCATCATTGGCCACAAGACCGGAAGTCACGTTGATGTAACAGGTGGCAAAGGGATGACGGCAAAAGGCTTTTTTACCCCCTGCAACGGCTTCGCACATCTCTACGGCAGCCTTGCACCCTTCAAAATCAGGGGCCACAAAGACAATGGGTTTGGTGGTGTGGTTGAGCATCACCTCCATCTGATAGCGATCATAGATTCTCTGATCCACATCCACGGGAAGAATCAGGGACATTACAAAATCAATCTCGGGGAGTAAATCCATTACTTTGGCTGCTTCCACCACATCGGAAAGCACGGGACGTCTTCTTTCACCGGTGCGGTGATCAAGGATGTTCAGACAGTCTGATCCCCCCCCATAATAGGTATTGTGGCCCCATGCCCGGATGGCTGGTTTTTTATTACGGTCATAGAGGGTGATGCGCTGGGGCACTGTTGCCAAGGCCTGGGTGACCATATGTTCGGGCAGTCGCACCCGAAGACCTTCCACATCTGCACCGCCCTGTTCCAGGATTTTTCTTGCCTTTTCGTCGTGGACATCCACGCCGGTGCGCTCCAAAATTTCCAAGGTTGCCATGTGAATTTTCTGACACTCTTGGTCGCCCATGCGTGCATAATGCCCGCTTTCCATGCTTAAATCGCGAGTTGATATCATTTTTAACCTCTTTGATGTATCAGTTTAGATAATAGATATAATATTTGTTTATAATTTAAACTTTTAAATGTCAATTCCATAATTGATAATATATTGTTGATATCATTTTTTTGCAGTGATAAATATGAACACATGTCCAGAATAAAAATGAGAACATTTGGGTACCCTTCATATGATCCTAAAAGTATTTTACAGATTTTTGGGGAAAAGCCCCTGCAAATGGGGATTGTTCTAAAAAAGTGTAAGTACTTTTGAAGGATGCCAACATTTGATGTTTTAATTAATATGAGATCCTATATCTTAAATTAAAGGTGGGGTAGAATGTCCAGAGGGCAAAAGAATGGCACGGCTAAAACGGTCATTTATAACAGGTTGCGAAGTGAGATCATTACGGGTCAAAAAAAACCGGGCGAACGTCTCTCCATTGAGGCGTTAAAAATTGATTACGGCACCAGCGTTACACCGGTTCGGGATGCGCTTCAGATGTTAAATCAAGAAACTTTGGTCACCATTAAACCCCGGTCCGGTTATTATGTTGCCCACATCACGCTTAAGGACCTTCATGATATGCTGGATCTCCGGGAAATATTGGAAACGGCTACAGTTGAGCGTGCCGTGAAAAATATTACAGACGAGCAGATTAAGCAGCTTGAGGAAATTCATGCTGGTTATACCGGGGATGATGAGTTTTCTTATACCCGTTATACGGATGAGAATCGTCAATTTCATTATATTATTGCCCAGGCATCAGGGAATCAGGAACTTGCGGCGCAACTGGGCCATCTTCTGGACCGCATGGCCCGTTTCATGGTGATTCGGCGGGCGGGAAAAAAGTTGGCTGTCATCCATGCCCCCTTGATAAAAGCGCTGAAGAAAAAAGACCTGAAGGCTGCCAGAGAAGCCATTTGCACGGAACTCCGGGATACCAAAATTCATGTTATGGACCGCATCATGCAAGAAGAGGCGGGTTCCTGGCATCTGGGAATGGGGCAGGATTCAGATACTTGAAAT
>JASFYZ010000448.1:0-8015 GCA_045046665.1 Desulfobacterium sp. | reverse complement strand
TGGGACTGGGCCGCATATTGTCCGATACCTCAACAACGCTTATCATTCCTCTCATTCTGGCCGGTAGCTGTCTTCAGTTTTTTTTGGGGAGGGGCTGCAAAAAAGCCCTTCCGGATTCGGGTTGGGTACTTTTTTCACCTTAATACCTCGTGAGTCCTAAGTTGCATGAAAATATAACTGTCTGTTTTAATTAATATTGTTATTTTTTAAAAAATATTTTAACGTTTTTTGTTTGTAGATTTGGTACAAAGTTGGCATGAAAGGCCAAAAAAATTATTTTGGAAAACATTAAAAATGGTTTACTCACTGAAAATAAAGGATATTTTTTGTGAAAAAACTTAGGACTCACATGAGGTTTAATATGTCCCTTTATAAAAGAACAGGCTCTCTCCTGTTTGGCACACGGCTAAAACGATTGAGCGACAATTTTTTCACTGATCTTTCAAAAATTTATACGGACCAGGGTATCCGGTTCGAGGCCAGCTGGTTTCCGGTGTTCTATCTTCTGGGAAGCCACAAAGAGGTGACTATTTCCAAGATTGCCAGGGAATTAGAAATTACCCACCCAGGGGCCAGTCAGATCGTCACCTCTCTCAGAAAAAAAGGATTTGTCCAGATCGCCCCGAACGAGGAAGACAAACGGGTCAAAAAAGTCATCCTCACGAATTCTGGGAAAAAAAAACTCCGCGAAATCCGACCGGTATGGCAGGCCCTTCAGGAAACCATGCATCAATTGCCCGGAATTGACGGTAACTCATCCAAGGTCATTGAATTACTGGAAGAACTGGAAAAGGAGATGGCGCGGATTGACCTTGTAGGACTGGTTGAAAAAAAGTTGCAGTTCAATCGGTTTATAGAAAAAAGTCAGATCATTCTCTATACAGAAGTCCATCGTGATGGATTCATGTCCCTGGTCCTTAACTGGATCTCAGAAAACCCGGCCATCCTTCCAGGGAATGTAGACTGGATCAACCAGCCCCATGAGGCCGTATATGAAACCCAAACCGCCACGATCCTCCTGGCAGTTCACCTGGACCGGGTCATCAGCGCCTGTGTGGCGGACATTAACGCGGACACCAAAACTGCCAGGTTGACATTTGTATTTGAAAAAGACCAGGTATCCGACCACATCATCCAGGCACTGCTGGAGAAAACTGGCCTTGAACTGGATAAAAAGGGCATCTCAGAAGTGACGGCAAACGTGGAGATCGCCAACGCCACTCTTTTGAAATTATTCAAAAAAAATAATTTCAAGCTCAAGGAAATAGAAAACAGCCCTGCCGCGCCCTGTGCCCGGCTTTACAGGACCACGAGTTAGGAACCCATGGCAGGAGATAAAATGCAATATACTATTATTCCACCCCATGATTTTCTGGATCTGCCCTGGAAAAACGGCCAGGGCGTGACCCGGGAACTCAGGATCAGGCGGATAGAAAAAAATAAACCCTTTGACTGGCGCATCAGCCGAGCCGTGGTGGACCAGAACGGCTCTTTTTCGAATTTTTCAGGGTATGATCGAATACTGGTCATGCTGGAGGGAAAGGGCATGGACCTGTTCCATGCCAACGGCCAAACCCACCAATTCAGGAACCCCTATGACATGGCTGAATTTTCAGGGGAGCCGGGAACCCGTGCCTCCTTGGTCAATGGCCCGATCCAGGATTTCAACATCATGACCCGAAAGGACCGGTGTTCCGCTTGTGTGGATCTGTTCAAGGCAGAAGGAATCTATGATATAGACATTGATGCCACAGATTTCCTGGTCTATGCCCCGGAACAGGACATGACCCTTAACCGGCCTGGAGAAAATAAAATTTGCCTGCCCGCTGGCCATCTCTTTCACCAGGCAGGCGACCCGAAACTAAACCTGTCCTGGCAGGTCCAGGGCAAAAACATGATCTGCATACAGATCCAGTAAGCTAAGAATGCTGCACAATTGAATAGGACGCTGGGTTTTATCCAAGACGACGGCCCTTCACCGCGCGTATCCGAATCAATGGTTCACAAACAGGTTCGGGCAAGTGATAAGGTCAACTGAAAGTTGATGAAACATTGATTTGATGTTCGTCAATGGATAAATATTACATGAGGAGCCGTGGACGGACCCGTGCGCACGGTTCTGTGGGCAGTCGGGAGCCAATGGGCTCCCTCTGACCCGGTCATAACCCAACCCTAAAGGGCTGGGCTTGAATAGTTTCGGCCTTATATCCCAAGCCTAAAGGCATGGGTTTTACGGCCGATATTATAAATGTCAATCAAATCGTGTTATTTCAGCGCACACGCCATTCTATCCATGGCTTTCTCAACATTCACACGGCTGTTAAACGCACTGATAGGAATATACCCGTGGTACTGATCCATTTTAACAATGGCACCTTTGGGTGGATCAAGGCATTGCAGGCCATCCATTCCCAGGGCAGATACATGTCCGTAGATTTTACCCAGGGTGATATGGCCGCGGTGGCAAAAGCCTTCGGGGCCTCTTTTTGTCTCAGTTTCTGGATCGGCTGATATTGATTAAGGCCATTGTTTTGACAAGCTTGTCCATTGAAATAAAGAGGCCCAGAAACTGAAGAGATCAAAAGGACGGCTATAGACGTCCCAGTATTAGCCTGAACAGATCACATGGTTGATTTGTATGCGGTCCAGGGCAAAAGATTCCCATCGGGTTGCAGGGTACCGATATCAACATCCTTTTGATACAGAACAACGGAAACGCCATGGGCAAGCCATACGGCCCAGTGGGCATCTGCCAGGCATTTCTGGGCATCAATCAACAGGGCATGCTGTTTTTGTTCATCGTTGGTTTTTTTTATTTTATTGATAATCGCATCATACGCCTTGGACTCCCAATGGCTTAAATTCCAGGGAGAATCACTGCAAAACCATTGCAGGGGGGTGTGGGTAAATTTGTCCACATGGAAAAAGTTAATATACACATCATATTGTCTGCCAGGCCGCTCATAGGCTTGTATTCCCTTGAAAAAGTCAGTCTCCACGATGAACCCCATATCCTCTAAATTCTCCTGTACAATGCGGGCCACGGCCCTGGAGGCAGTCTCTTCTGGAAAAACAAGACGCAGGGTCTGTTTTTTAGGTATATTTGATGATTTCAACAACTTTTGTGCACCAGGGGGATCATATGCCTTTTCCGGCGCGTCTTCCCAGTATCCTGTAGTACCTTGGGGAAGGGCTGCGTTGGCAGGGGGCATGAGCTGTTGAAAGGCCTCTTCTTGAATGCGTTTTTTATTGATGCCCATACAGACGGCTTGTCGAACGCGGAGCTCTTTGAATATAGGACTTTTGGTGTTAAGGCCCAGGAACCAGAAGTCGTTTTTGGGTGCCAGATGGACGTTGATGTCCTGTTTCTCAGAATAGTGAGAAAGGGTGGCAAAGGGCAGGCATGCCACATCAAGCTGCTGTCCCATCAGGGAGTGAAAAAGTGAACTCTCATTGTGGATACTTTGAAAGGTAATAAACTGGCTGCGGGGCTTGACCCCCCAGTATTGATCAAAACGCTGGATGGTGGTGTCTCCCCCAAAATGCAGGGATTGCATTTGATAGGGGCCTGTCCCCACGGGGGTGCGTTTAAATCCCTCTTCCCCTAAATCGTTCCATGCATCACGGCTGACGATGAACGCTGGCACGGAGCTGAGCATATCCCATAATTTAGATGGAAATGACGAAAAATGCAGTGCAAAGGTGTAACGATCCATGACCTGTACACGCGTGATCTCCTCCCACACATTTTCAAAGAGGGTGTTGCCTTTATGATAACGGAATCGTTCTATACTGAAGACAACGTCCTTTGATGTACATTCACCATACCCATGGTGGAATTGAACCCCCCTTCGCATATTGAAGATAATTTTGTTTTCATTTTCAAAAATTTCCCATTTTTCCGCAAGCCCCGGAACCACGTCCCATGTCCCCGGGCGATAGGCCGTCAATCCGTCATACAGGCATTCCATGACAGGCATATCCCGTACAAAGGAGGTTAAAGCATAGGGATCAAAAGAGGTTTGGCGTCCCCAGATACCGATGCGCAAATGTTCCTGGTGTTCTGTTGTGGGATCATTGCCCTGGAACAGTTGCTTTTGAATGTCCAGCTCTTTTTGTTCCCGGGGAGGGCGACTTTCCAGGAGAAGGTTCCCCAGATAGTGCACAAGGTGTGTCAAGAGAAGGGTTGGGCTGACGGTACCGGAACCTGCCAGGGAAAAAAAGGTTGTGGTGTTTTGTTGTAAAATGGGATTCCGGGTGGTGCAGAAGGTGATTAGATGAAAATGATTTTTTTTGATCAGTCGGGCTGCTCGTAGCAAATTGGGGGAGGGGACATCCCCTGCCAGGGCAACAAACAATGATTGCCTGGGAGCATTGTGGATGTCTGCCCATGCCTGGGCATGTTCTATGTCCAGGGATATGCACAGGGTGTCGGGATATTGGATGGCCTTTTGCAGTTGCTGGGCCATGGGGGTATTTTCATTTGTGCTGATGATGTGAACGCATGTGCTTGTGGCGATTTGTTTTGCAATTTCCATGAGAGGAGCTGTGTCAATGGCTCCCAGGCGTATGGCAACTCTACGCAATTCATCAATAAAGGGGTGTGAAGCAGAAAAAAAGACATCTTCTATTTTGGTCATTTTTTTGTCTGCCTGCACTTCATCTCTCAGCTGTTTCATAAAATCACTGTATCCTGAAAATCCGCTTTGTACGGCAAATCGAACCACCGTGGCCTCACTGACGTCGCAGCGTCGGGCCATTTTACGGGTTGTCAGAAAAATGCTTTCCCGGGGGGTTGCCAGGATAAAGTCGGCCACCTTTTTTGTTTTTGAGGTAAGTTTCGGTAACAACAGCCTGACTTTATCCAGTACAGAAATTTGTGATCGCACGTTGTAATTCCTCTCTTATATTATCAATATAATGAAACAATATTATTAATATTGTGAAACAAAAACATTATTATTATCTATTTAAAATAAAGTAAATGTTTAATTTTGAAACGTTTGATTTTTTTATTTACAATAAAATTTTTCAACGTTATTAATCATATCAATAATACCCCAGTTATATATAAATTCGTACCAAATAAACCAAGGAGATTGTTGTGAGCAGTTATTTCGATAATTTTAAACAAATTAAAATTTTTCAACTGATTATCCTGGCCGGTGGCGCCGGTGCCATCTATTTTTTGCCATATATGCGAACATCTTATTATGATGTGATGATCCAGGGGCTGAAGCTGACCAATACTCAGCTGGGCCAGATCTCCAGCATGTACGGTCTGTTTACCATGCTATGCTATTTCCCCGGTGGATGGCTGGCAGATCGGGTGTCCACACGGAACATGCTCAGTTTTTCCTTTACGGCAACGGGCCTTGGCGGTTTTTATTACGCCACCATGCCGGGATATACCGAGCTTTTAGTGCTGCATATGTTTTTCGGCATAACAACCACCCTTACCTTTTGGGCAGCGTTAATAAAGGCGGCACGTCTTTGTGGTCCTAAGGAAGTCCAGGGCCGTGTATACGGGCTTTTGGAAGGCGTTCGACGACTTTTGTCCACTGCCATCGGGTTTGGTGGTGTGTGGGCACTATCCCTTGCTGTGGGCGATGTGGCCGGTTTTCAGAATGCCCTCTATTTTTACTCCGTGGTACTCATCTTTTTTGGTATCCTTGCCTGGTTTTTTCTTCCCAAAGGGGACGGTGGCAGTAAAGCAGATGAAAAGATCAATTTCAGCGCCTTGTCCATTGCGGCAAAAAGCCCCACGGTATGGTTTTTGGGATTTATTATCTTCTTTTCTTACACCTCTTATAGCCTTGCCGATTATTTAACCCCCTATTCAACCAATATCTGTGGCCTCTCCGTTGCTGCAGGGGCGACTTTTTCCATGGTTCGCACCTATGCCATCGGCCCCTTTGGTGCTTTTTTTGGCGGGGCTACCGCCGATAAATTCACGACATCCAACACCATGATCGGTGCCTTTCTGGTGGCCATTATCTGCAACTTGGCATACATTTTTTTCCCTGGCTCCCCTGCACTCCTTACCTTTGTTGTCACGAATATGGTGGTTATGATGACAGCACACTTTGCCCTTCGCGGCATCTATTATGCCCTTTTTGAAGAGGGCGCGCTCCCTGTTACAGCAACGGGCATTGCAACGGGGATTGTGGCAACGGTTGGGTATGCACCGGATGCGTTTATCTGGACCATTGCAGGAAATATCCTTGATAAAGATCCAGGCCAGGGCGGATACAATGTTATTTTCTGGATGGCCGTGGGAAGCTCCATCGCAGGCCTTGTGTGCACCGTGTTATTTCGTCAGCTGGTTATAAAAAAGAGAGAACGCAACCAGGATATTCAAAACGCCCAGACCCAGGCGTAATAAAATATATTACAGGGGGGATCACCACCGCTGTCATTTCTTTGGTGATGATGGATGGCTGACATGGTGATCACTCCCCGGATTACTTTAACGTATTTGATTTTTGGAGAAAACAAAATGAATAGAGCAACCGATTGGTTAACCAAGGCCGTTCACGAAAAGATCCACGAAAAAAGTTTGGGAATGCTTGCAAAGGTGGGTGTCTCCTTCCACAGCCAGGAGGCGGTGGATGTGTTTACCACCCATGGATTCAAAGTGGATGGCAATGTCGTTTTTTTTACTGAAGCTCAAATGACAAAAGCCCTTGAAACGGTGCCATCCAGCTTTACCCTGAGCGCCCGTAATCCTGAAAATAATATTGTGCTGGGGGGCGATAATTTTGTTCTTGCCCCGGGATATGGTCCTTCCAATATGATGGACAATGATGGCAATGTTCGCATGGCCCTAATGGATGATTTTGAATCTTTTTGCAAATTGGTGCAGACATCCACGGCCCTTGATCTGAACTCCGCCATTGTGGTGCAGCCCAATGATTTGCCTGCAGAGACAAGCCATATCAATATGCTTGCCACTTCTATTCTACTCACAGACAAGCCCCTGATGTGCAGCACGGTGAGTAATCAGGCGGTAAAGGACTCCCTTGCCCTTGCCCGGTGTGTCTGGGGGGATGATCTCCAGGGAAAAATCGTCATGCTCGGCCTTGTGGACGGGCTTGATCCATTGACCTTTTCCGAAGAGAGTTGCCAGGCCCTTATTCGCCAGGCAGAAGCAGGACAGGCCACCATTGTTCATTCTGGCGGTATCATGGGGGTGACAAGTCCTGTGAGCATCATAGGTACCCTTGCCACCACCAATGCCATTAACCTTGCTGGTATTGCCTTAAGCCAGCTGGTGATGCCTGGGGCACCGGTGGTATACGGCATGGGCGGCTCACCCATGAACTTTCAAAACGGCGAATACACCAATGCCAGCGTTTATGATATCCGCCACACGGCCATTGCCGCTAAGATGGCAAATTATTATAATTTCCCCTGCCGGACCCATACCTCCCTCACCGACAGCTACAGTGTGGATTACCAGGCCGGAATGGAGTCCGGGGCCATGGTCTTGAGTGCTGCCTACAGCGGGGGCAATATCGGCATGCACGCCTGCGGTACACTGGGTGCCATGACCTCTATGAATTTCGCCAAATTCATGCTGGACGAACAAGCCTGCCTTACGGCAAAACGAGCCATTGAAGAAGTCCGTATGGAAGAGGAACTCTGGTATACGGCCCTTGTGGAAGAGATGGGACATAAGGGCAATTATATGGTGCATCCAGAGACGGCTAAAAATTGTCGTGGTTTTTTTGTACCCAAAATATTTACAAAAGAAAACCATAACAGATGGCAAAAGCGGGAAGACAGAGACATTGTCACCCGGGCCCAGGCAGCTTATGAAGAGCGAATTCGGACGTACCAGGCTCCTGCCATAGATGAAGATGTGAAGGCAAAAATTGAAGCGTATGTGGCCCAGCATACCAAGTAAAATATTCGGATACCTCAAAAAAAATGATTTAAGGAGAAAAAAATGGCAGATTTTAACGCAATCATTGAAGGACTGGTAGCCTGTGATACGGATAAAGTAACCCAGC
>JASFYZ010000447.1:0-5478 GCA_045046665.1 Desulfobacterium sp. | reverse complement strand
CAACAACCAATACATTTTTTTACGAGGTGTACTTTGGGACGGAACCGACCACCAAGCGCCGGGTGGCCATCAAGGTGCTGACCAAGGCGGCCCGGAGCGAGGTGGCCCTGGAGGTGATGGTCCTGGACCACAGCGGCCCGGATCTCGCGTTCATTGAGATGGGAGCGTTTTGCAAACTTTTTTTCTACTCAACACTGCTTGGCCGTTTGATTTACCCCTTTAAAACACACTCTTCCGTTCTGGATCTCTGCCTGTTCACAGGCGCTCTCATAGCGGTATATGGGGCCATTGGAATTACAGAATCCGTGATGGCACGATTCAGAATGGACAAGGTGCCACGGTTTATTCTGGCCTCATTCGGCCTGGTCTTTTTTGCAACCATTCTCACCATGGAGTTTATCTGATGATAGAACCCCTTGACACCATCCTTTCACTGGCCCTTTTGTCCATTCTCTTTTCTTTTGGTTCCAGCTTTCTGCCAGGGCTGATAAAGGTGCTGGCATTTCAGGGAATTATTGTATCCATTGTCCCGCTTTTTATGGGACATGACCTGTCCACCAGTGAAATCCTCTTTACCCTGGTGACTCTGGCCATCCGGGGAATCGCCATCCCCCTGTGCATTTACAAGGCGATCAAAAAAGTCGCCATCCGCCGTGAAGTCCAGCCGATTATCGGGTTCAACGCATCCATACTGATCGGCCTGGGATTAATCATTGCGGCGGCATTTGTCAGTCGAAAATTTGACGTCCCGTCCATCAGCATAAGCTCATTGCTGCTGCCCACCACCATCGTTCTTCTGGTTGGCGGCATGTTCCTTTTGATCGCCAGGCGAAACGCCATCGCCATGGTCCTTGGCTATATCATGATGGAAAATGGAATTTATCTTGTGGGAACAACCTTTTCAGTACGCGCCCTTCACATTGTTGAATTTGGAATACTTCTGGATGTGCTGGCCGCAGTGATGATCATGGCCATTATTCTTCAGAATATTAAGAAAACCTTTGATAATATGGACACGGCTTTATTACGAACATTAAAGGAATAGGTGGTTGTATCATGGTTGAAAGCATTATCCTGATCCCCTTTATTGCAGGGTGGATTGTATTTTTCCTTCCCAAGATGACAGGGCGCAGAATCCTGGTGATCACGGGTGTCATTCATCTGATTTTATCTGTTTTATTGTGGATAGAAAGACCCGCTGCGATACTTACGGCCTACTTTGCCGTATCACCGGAAGGTCTCTTGTCGCTTATCGTCATTTCCCTTTTGTTTTTTTTAATTTCCATTTACTCGACAGCGTATTTGAAAGCCGCCGAAATTCAGTCGGAAAACATATTTACCGGTTCCATGCTGCTGTTTCTCTCCACCATGACCATGGTCACCCTTTCCGATCATATCATGGTGATGTGGATTGCCATTGAGGCAACAACACTTGCCAGTGCACCGCTTATTTACACATACAGGACCTCGGAATCCCTGGAAGCCACCTGGAAATATGTCCTGATCTGCTCGGTGGGCATTGCCATGGCCCTATTAGGTTCAGTTCTGATTACCGTGGCCATGGATGCCGGAAAGGTGGATGCGCCGGTCTCATTTTCAGGTCTGACAGCCGTGGCCAAAAGCCTCGACCCCCGATGGCTCAAGGCGGGTTTTATCTTTATTCTTGTGGGATATGGAACAAAGATGGGCCTTGCCCCCATGCACACCTGGCTGCCGGACGCCCACAGCGAGGCACCGAGTCCGGCATCGGCTCTTTTGTCCGGGGTCCTGCTCAACTGTGCATACCTTGGCATCTTTAAAACCAATAAAATCATGCATGCCGCAGGCCTGGGAGACTTTTCCGGTTCGATTCTCATGATCTTCGGATTGATATCCATGCTAGCGGCGGCAACCTTTATTCTCAAGCAAACCGAGTACAAAAGACTTCTGGCCTATTCGAGTATTGAAAATATGGGAATTATTGCATTTGGAACCGGCATCGGCGGTATCGGTGTTTATGGCGCCATGATCTGTCTGATTCATCACAGCCTGATCAAATCCTCCCTATTTTTAACCTCGGGCAATATTCTTCTGGGTTACAGGTGCAAGATCATTCAAAATATCGGGGGGCTTGTTTACCGCATGCCAAGAACCTTTGTCGCCTTTTTTGCAGGCTTTATCGCCATTTCAGGGTTTCCTCCCTTTGGGATGTTCATTGGAGAAATGTTCATTGTGATGGGTGCCTTCCGGAACGGTTACCATGTGGCGGCAATTATCTTCATGGCGACCATCTGTGTTATTTTCGCGGGTCTCGCAAACCAGATCATGAGCATCTCCTTTGAAGATTCAAAAAGAAAGCATCAAATGCATATGGTAAACAAAATGCTCTGGCCCCAGTATCTTCTTCTTCTGACATCGGTGATTTTTTCTTTCTGGATGCCAGATACCCTGTACACGACGATCATGGAAGCGATTATGTCCATCGGTGGAGGCGTTTAATGAAAACAGATTTTTTGCAAATTTCAAACGGGGAAGCAGTAAATAGAGAACAGATTCCCCATCTTTCCTTTGATGATTTTTATCGGGACGCTTTGAGTATCGTCCGGGTCGGAGGAAAGGTCGTACACTATTTTGCCTTTTCCGATAAAGGCGTCATAAAGCTGATGGCGGTTTTACGGAAGGATAAACTCAAGGTGGCCTCCTGCGACGCACCCGATGTTTATCCTTCAATGACCACTCAGTGCGAGCCGTTCCACATGTTTGAACGGGAGATTGCCGAGCAGTACGCCATCCGTCCAGAAGGCCATCCCTGGCTTAAGATGGTGCGATATCACGCCAACTACCTGAACCGGCCGGATGTTTTTGGCAATGACTATACCCGGGATATTCCAGGGAATTTTGATTACTATGCCGTGGAGGGCGAAGAGATCCATGAAGTAGCTGTGGGCCCGGTCCATGCGGGGGTCATCGAGCCCGGACATTTTCGGTTTAACTGCATTGGTGAACGGGTGCTGAACCTGGAAATTCAACTGGGGTACCAGCATCGGGGCGTGGAAAAAATGCTGCCGGGTGTGGAACTCAAACGCCTGTCCGTGATAGTCGAAGGCATTGCCGGGGATACCGCTGTGGGTTATGGACTCTGCATGTCACAGGCCGTTGAGGCGCTGTCATCCCTTCAGGTGGATGCCGGGGCACAGATCATCCGGACCATTGCCCTGGAACTTGAACGTATCGCCAACCACGTCGGCGACCTGGGTGCTTTAAGCGGTGATGTTGCCTTTCTGCCGCCTGCAAATTACTTCGGCCGCATGAGGGGTGATTTCCTTAACATGTCGCTTCTGATTTGCGGAAACCGGTTCGGCAAGGGCCTGGTCCGGCCAGGGGGAACCCGGTTTGCCCTGACCGAGGATGTCCGAAAGGCATTGAACGACCGTATTTTTGAACTGACCCCCCAGGTCAAGCATGTGATTAATCTTTTACTGACGAACTCCAGTGTCCAATCCCGTTTTGATGACTGTGGCGTTGTGACCCAGGCGGACGCAAAAAAACTTGGATTGGTTGGCCCTGCAGGCCGTGCCAGCGGACTGCCCTACGATGTGAGGCACTGTTTCCCAACCGGGCATTATGGTCAACTGAATATCCCTGAGAATGCGAAACCAACCGGAGACGTACATGCACGGGCAACCGTGAGGGGAGAAGAAATTCTCCAGTCCCTTGATATCATCACGACCCTCCTGGAGGGTCCTGTTAAAACCCGCTGCATTGAAAACAAAAAAATTTTTCTCGCGCCGTCTTCTTTTGTTGTAACCCTGAACGAAGCCTGGCGTGGTGAGCTGTCCCATTGCATCCTGACCGATGCGGATGGTGCCATCCTCCGTTATAAGGTTAAAGATCCGTCTTTTCACAACTGGAACGGCCTGTCCATGGCGTTGAGGGATACGGAAATTTCAGATTTCCCCCTTAACAACAAGAGTTTTAATCTGTCCTATTGCGGGGTTGATCTTTAAGCAAAATGATTTAAGCGTCAATGGCTGACGAGACCCTTTCAACACAAATTTTGAGAGAAAATAATGTTCAAAATATTAAAAAACAGACTCGATCAGGGGTACAGAACAACAGGTTACCCAAACGAAACGATCAAACTGTCGTCACGTTATCGCGGGCGGCCCCAGATAAACCGGCATGCGCCCGCTGAAGTGATCGCAGAATGCGCCGCAGCCTGCCCCCAGGATGCCATTGATATTTCCAAAAAATTAATCGACATGGGCCGGTGTGTCTTCTGTGGCACATGTGAGCGCATTTCAAAAGGAGAATTCATCTCCTTTACACAGGATTTTGAAATCTCCGTATCTGAAAAAGAGCACCTGCTGACCGATGGCGGGCTGCCGGCTCTGGCTGATCATTCAAAGCAGCATTTTAAAAAGCTGTTCGGCAGGTCCCTTCAGCTCCGGCAGGTCTCGGCTGGCGGATGTAACGCCTGCGAAGCGGACTTGAATGTTCTTGCCACCCCCTTTTTCGACCTGGCCCGCTTTGGTATCAATTTTGTGGCATCTCCCCGGCATGCCGACGGGATTGTTGTGACTGGCCCTGTTTCAAAAAACATGAAAACCGCGCTGCTCAAGACATTCGAGGCCACCGCCTCTCCTAAAGTGGTGATTGCCGTCGGCAGTTGCGCTCTGACCGGCGGCCCATTCCGGGGAAGCCCTGAAATTGCCGAAGGGCTGGACAGCATTTTACCGGTGGATCTCTTTATTCCCGGGTGTCCGCCCCATCCCCTGACCAATTTACATGCCCTGTTGACCTTTTTTAAATAACCATAGTACAGCACGGCGTAAGTCTTTTGCTGCTTTTTTTGTACCCAAATCTCATATACTATTGGAAAAAGGGGTTCCAATAAGCGTAATGGAATTTATGCCAAGCTGTACTAAATACTCCGTCCCAATAGTTCTGCTCAGTATATTGGCAATTAAAACTCCGAAATTAAAGCATTGAACAAAATCCCCACCCAAGCGGTCCTCCATTCCTGTAAGGGAGCTCATAGAAAATAATCTACCCAACATTAATGATGGATTGATATACACTTTAAAGAACTTGAACAAGTTTGGACCGCAGCAAGGCAATATCAAGAAATAAAGAAAATTGATCCATTAGAATAGGGGGGATATCTGTGAAATATGAATTGTGAAGAGTGCCGAGATCTGGTTGGCGACGATAATTTTATGGCTTATTTTCATGATCCCAACAACCTGCTGCACCAGCCTAACCGTATATTGACTTAAAAGGCAGTTTATTCAGATAAACAGAACCCTACTTTACCTATAAGTAAAGTAAAACAATTATTTTTATTTGACAATTAGCCTGCTGTGGCATATAATCATACCTAAAGGTTAACAAAAGGTTGTTTTGAATCATTAACCAAGCTTTTAAGTATAGTTTAAAAGGAATTATAGAGATCCAAATCATAGTCAACAACCCCTGAGCTAAAGACTCCGGGGTTTT
>JASFYZ010000446.1:0-11319 GCA_045046665.1 Desulfobacterium sp. | reverse complement strand
TCATAACATGACGAAATCATTAATATTTACAAAATCAAATTCTAAGAGCCAAACTCAATAATTTCAGTTGCTTAGCGAATACTTTATAAAAGTCCCATCCAACAGGCTGAAATAATGAGTTTTATTAAAGTTCCTTCACCTCCCATTGTTTCCATATAAAATAGACTGCCGGGATGATAATCAACGTTAATATGGTGGAAGATATCAGCCCGCCCACCATGGGTGCAGCAATGCGTTTCATCACCTGGGCTCCGGTGGCATTTCCCCACATCACCGGTAACAGGCCGATGAGGGTGGTGGCAACGGTCATGATCTTGGGCCGAACCCGATCCACAGCGCCTTCAATGATGGCACTGGCCAGGTCTTTTGGGGTGCGCATGGCCCCGGCCAGCCGCCGTCGATGGAACACCTCATCCAGATACACAAGCATCACCACCCCGGTTTCAGCGGCAAGCCCTGCAAGGGCAATGAATCCTACCACCACGGCCACGGACACATTATAGTCCAGAAGATAAATGAGCCAGACCCCTCCCACCATGGCAAAGGGAAGAGTTCCCATGACGATGGTGGCCTCTACAATGCTTTTAAAATGGATATACAGAAGAATAAAAATAATGACCAAGGTAGCTGGCACAATAATATTCAAGGTTTTCCGGGCTTTTTCCATGTACTCGTACTGGCCGGACCACACCATGGAGTATCCCGGCGGGATATCAATGTTTTGATCCACCACTATTTTGGCATTTTTCACATAGGACCCCAGATCCACCCCCCGGATATCCACGTAAATCCAAGCGGTTCTTCTGGAATTTTCACTCTTGATACCGGCTGGCCCCTTGTGTATGACAATATCTGCCAACTGGGCCAAAGGTACCTGTGCCCCGGTGGGGGTGGGCACTAATACCCGCCGAAGCTGGTCCAGGTCATCGCGTAGTTCCCGGTTGTACCGCAGGTTAACAGGGTACCGCTCCAGACCTTCCACGGTGTAGGTGACGTTCATGCCACCGATGGCGGTCATGATCACGTCCTGGACATCCCCCACGGTGAGTCCATAGCGGGCAATCTGATCCCGACGAATCTCAAAATCCAGATAATTTCCACCGGTGACCCGTTCGGAAAAGGCCGACAAGGTACCGGGAATGTCACGAACCACAGCCTCGATCCTGGCTCCCAGATCACTCAGCACGGCAAGATCTGGACCCATGAGTTTAATACCCACCGGGGTTTTGATGCCCGTTGACAACATGTCAATGCGGGTTTTAATGGGCATGGTCCAGGCGTTGGTCAAGCCTGGGAACTGGATGGCCCGATCCAGATCCGCTGCCAATTCATCAATGGTGATGTACCGTTCCTGTGGCCACACCATTCCAAGGGGCACTTGCATCCATTCCGGCCAATGGGAAAAAAATCGTTCCACCTCTTTTTTCCGCCATTCATGGAGAATTTTTCCTTTTTTCTCTTCGGGCCAAATCCAGGTAAAGGGCATTTTCAGCCATGGGGGCCATGGGGAAAAAAACCGTTCCACAACAACTCGCTCATATTCCACCCGGGGCCGAAGGGTGATGGTGGTCTCAATCATACTCAAGGGGGCCGGATCCGTGGGCGTCTCTGCCCTGCCGATTTTCCCCAATGTATGGTGCACTTCCGGAAATCGTTGAATAATCTTATCCGTCTGTTGAAGCAATTCCTTTGCCTTGGTGATGGAGATCCCCGGCAGAGTGGTGGGCATGTACAACAGATCCCCCTCATCCAGGGGTGGCATGAACTCACTGCCCAGTCGGGAAAAGGGATACCATGTCAACACAACAATAATTACTGCCATTAATGTGGTTATTTTTTTCCAATTTAACACCCAGTGAATGATGGGCAGGTACAATTTTACAAAAAAACGACTGATGGGATTCTGGGCTTCGGGAAAAATACGCTGGGGTACCAGACACATGAGTGTAAAAATCCCAAGTAACAGGGCCGCGGCAAGACTCCAGTCCGGAAGGCTCACACCGGCGACTCCAGCCACAAGTACCCCCACCATCGGGACCAACGGAAGTACATAATAAAGCAACCGTTTTTTTACAGGTGCAAGGGTGGCAGGCACTGGCCTTTCCACTACAAAAAAAGTCATAAGTACCGGAATCACCGTCACAGCCAGCACCGACGATGCGGCCATGGCAAAGGTTTTGGTATAGGCCAGGGGTTTGAACATTCGACCGGATTGTTCTGTCAAGGTAAACACGGGCAGAAAAGAGACCGTGATAATCAAAAGGCTGTAGAACAAGGCCGGACCCACCTCTTTGGAGGCTTCCATGATGATCTGGGTGTGGGCTTTGCTACCGGTATCCCGCTCCAGATGTTTATGGGCATTCTCCACCATCACCACCGAGGCATCCACCATCACTCCGATGGCAATGGCAATACCGCCAAGGCTCATGATATTGGCATTGATACCCAGGGGATAAATAATTAAAAAAGAGATGAGGATTCCCACGGGCAGGGTAAAGATGGCCACAAATGCCGACCTGAAATGCATGAGAAATATAATACAGATCAGGGCCACCACCAGCAGCTCCTCCATGAGTTTGGTCTTCAATGTCGCAACGGCCCTGTGGATAAGACCTGACCTGTCATACCCGGTTTCTATGACAATACCTTCGGGCAGTCCTTTTTCAAGGTCTTTTAGTTTTTCCTTTACCCGGTCAATGACATCAAGGGCATTGGCACCATAACGCATCACCACGATGCCCCCCACCACCTCCCCTTCCCCGTTCCAATCCAGAATACCCCGGCGAAGTTCAGGCCCAATGTGAACATTGGCAATATTCTTCATGAGGATGGGGGTGCCATATCCATCCACTCCCACGGCAATGCTTTCAATATCCTCCACGGAGGTGATGTAGCCAAGGCCCCGGACCATGAATTCAGTCTCTCCCATCTCCAGAAGTTTTCCGCCCACATCGTTGTTGGAACGCTGTATGGCCTTTTTCACCTTACCGATGGGAAGATTGTAGGCCAGCAACTTATTGGGATCCACCTCAATCTGGTACTGCTTGACATACCCACCGATGCTGGCCACCTCGGCCACACCGGGAACGGCAGTGAGTTCATATCTGAGATACCAGTCCTGGAAGCTTCTCATCTGCTGGAGATCATACTTGCCGCTGGTATCCTTTAACACATACTCATAGACCCACCCCACACCGGTGGCATCGGGTCCCAGGCTGGGGGTGACCCCGGCAGGCAGGCGACCCGAAACAAAGTTGAGATACTCCAGCACCCGGGATCTTGCCCAGTAAAGATCGGTGCCGTCTTCAAAAATAATATAGACAAAAGAGTAGCCAAAAAAGGAGTAACCCCGCACCACCTTGGCAAAGGGCACACTTAACATGGCAGTGGTCAAGGGATAGGTCACCTGATCCTCCACTACCTGGGGGGCCTGGCCGGAATATTCCGTGTAGACAATCACCTGGACGTCGGACAGATCGGGGATGGCATCCACCGGCATATTGACCATGGCAAATATGCCCCCCAGGATGGCAAACAGGGTGACAAGAATCACCATGAACCGATTGTTTACCGACCATTCAATTATTTTTTCAATCATATTATCCGTCCTTTCCAGCCATGTATAGCCTGAAAGTTGTATTGAAAGGCTATTTCATATCTTCAAAAAAATCATCCGCATCATCCGGGGGACTTGGTGAGGATTCCTGGGAAATATCCATCATCTTTTTCACGGCCTCCTGGAGTTTTGACTCCGAATCCAGAAGAAATTGTCCTGATGTCACCACCGATTCCCCAGGGGCAAGCCCCGTGAGCACCTGGATTTTTCCATGATCCAGAGCGGTGCCAAGTGACACCTCCCGGGGGGTAAATTTTCCCCCTTCACGGGCAACAAAGACCACATTCCGCTCACCGGATCGAATCACCGATTCCGAGGAAATAATGATACCCGTGTCAGTGCCACCGGTTTTGATGGAGACATCCCCATACATCTGGGGCTTTAACTCCATCAAAGGGTTTTCAAATTCCAGTCGGATCACCACATCCCGGGTCTTTTCCTGGAGATAGGGATAAATAAAGGTAATTTTTCCCCGATAGATCTTACCAGGAAGATAGGGAAGAGACATTTGGGCTTCCTGGCCCACCCGGACCTGGTCCAGCTCGTACTCATAGATATGTGCCTCCACCCACACCCGGGAAAGATCAGAAATGGTATAAAGGGAGGTTCCTGCCTTGACATAACCTCCCTGGACGGCCCGATTGGAAGTGACAACTCCGGAAAAAGGGGATCGAATCCGCACGGTTTTACTCACCTGACCCGAGGCTTCCAGAGCCTCAATTTCAGCATCAGCCACATCGAAATAACTCAGCCGCCGTCTTGATGATTCCAGAAATCCACTGTTCTTTGTTTGTCTCCCCCCCTTCAGGGAACGATATACGGAAAGATACTCCTCCTGGGCAGACAATAGCTGGGGAGAATAGATTTCCAGCAGGGGTTCTCCTTTTTCCACGGCCTCTCCAGTAAAGTTCACATGGAGCACCTCGATCCATCCATCCACCTTGGGGCTGACCTGGGCGGTGCGGGTTTCATCATAGGTAATGTGCCCATAGGTTCTAATGGTATGATTAAGAATGCTTTTTTCAACCAATTCCGTACGAATCCCCATGTTTTGCCGGGTCACCGGATCCACAGTTACCTCCACCCCGCCAATGAGCTCATCTTCATAAACCGGGGTGAGATCCATTCCCATCTTACTTTTTCCAGGCGCCTCGTAGATCTCCATGGGGTCCATGGGTGCCCGCCAATAAATAATTTTGCGTTCCCCGCTCTCCTTTTCATCTTGCCTGCCTGAAGCGGCGGCTTTTACAACAAGGTCCATATTACAGATGGGGCAAAGACCCGATTCTTTGGTGATAATCCAGGGGTGCATGCCACAGGTCCATAGCTGCGCTTCAGGATCATCCAGGGAAATCCCTCCCGAAGGCACCAAGGGCCCATGGGGAATATGAAATCCCAGCATATAAAATCCGGCACCCATCACGGCAACCGTTAAAATAACGGTGATGACAATGGTTTTCATGGGAAATATTCTTTTTTTATTTTCACTCATATCAGCTCCCCGTTCCAATTATCTGGCCCAACTTCGCCCTGTAAATACCAATGTCCGATAACCCCCTGGCATGGGCCAGGCGTGCCTTAAGCCAGTCTGAATATGCCCCTGCCACATCGGCAAATGGCACCCTTCCAGACTCATACTCCCGGGTGGAGACGTCAAGTGCCGTGGCTGACAAGCCCACAACGGTGTCTCCATATAATTTTGATGTCCTGACGGCCCGGTCCAGCTCATACCATGCCCTTCGAACCATTTTCCGGGTCTGGGCTTCCATGGTTTTTAATTTTTCCCTTTTGGCGTTTAAACGCTTCCGTGTTTCCGTAAGCCAGGAGGCACCCACACCATACCAGGGTTTCTTTGGAACCCCTTTCCCCATGGAGGCTGGAATCCCCTGGGGAAAAGCAGATGTCATGGACAGGGAGCCCACCTTAGTAACGGCATCATCCCTGTTCCGGGAAAACCCCAGATCAAAACCGGGCAAAATCATGGTTTCTGCCATCTCCACCATACGTTCCATTTTGCCAATCACGGCCCGGGTCTGCTTTAACTCCTGGCGGTTTTTTTGTGCCATGGTGTATAAATCTTCAATTTTGGGTACATTGAAAGACGGGGACGGTGGTACAGGCTGTCCCAGAAAGGTGCCAGGGGGCAAATTCACCAGGGAAAGAATGACGGCCTGGATATTTTGCTGTTTTTCCTGGAGCGTGAGCAACGCGTTTTCCAGAATATGAACCTTCACTCTCACCCGGGTTACATCCTGAAAACCGGTTTTCCCAGATCGGTAAAGGCTGTCTGCCACCCCATGGAGATTTTTGAACACCGCCAGCGTCTCCTGGGTAATGTCCCGGGCCTTGATAAGATACACCCGATTCCAAAAGGCTTCTTGCACCTGGGTGACCGCATCACGTTCCGCCATGGTCAATCCTTCCCGGGCCGCGGCCACGGATTGGGCCACCACCTGACCTTTTAAGCCAGTCACTCCGGGAAAGGGAAATCCCATGTCAATGGAAGAACGCCCCTTGACCGGTCCCACCCCATTCATCAATCCTTTTGTGAAGGCAGCATACTGTGACAGAACAAGGTCCAGATCCGCCACCTGACTATGGGTGGCAAGCTCTGCATCCACCAGGGAATGGGCCTGGGCAATGCGGGGATTTCTTAAAAACGTCATTCCTGCCAGCAACCCGGGGGAAATCTGATGTTTCAGCAAGGATACTGCTTTTTTTTCGTCCCGATCCACACCGGACAAGATTTTTTTAAGGGAAGGCGGAATGACAAAAAATTCTATTCTTTTTAACGTCCCTTCCTGGGAATCAACATCTGGCAGCGGTGACTTGTCAATGGGTTGAACTTCCCTTCTTTTATCCATATAAGTGGTGCCCCGATCAGTGTCCCCCATCCGGAAAGTAGTATCCATCACAGAAGAGGCGTTGTGCTGAGAATTTACTTTTTCAGGCACCTTTTTCTGCACCAGGGAAGTGGCAGGAGCAACGTCTCCATGCAATGTCCCGGAATGGGTCGTCATCCATGGAGATACCAGACTCACCGAGGGGGGGGCATAGTTCTCCAGGCTGGACATCAGATCGTTGTAGTTGCACCATCCCGTAAGAGGGGAAAAAAAAACAATAGAAACAAAGACTATGAGTTTAACCATCACTTGCCTCCTTTGCCCCTGTTTCCGGAACCATCCGGGGAGCTTCAAAACACTGATCAAGACCGCCCACAAGGCGTTCAAGTTCTGCAAGGGTTCCCCCATGGTCGGCCCTGGCCCTGGCAATGGAGAGTTGAAAATTATAGGCGGCAGCCTGGGCTTCCACCACATCGGAAAAACTTCCCTGCCCCTGGCGAAACCACTCCTGGGACAGGTCCAGGGCCTTCAGGGCCTGGGGAAGGAGATTCTCCCGGTAAAGACTGACCAGCCGTTTTGAATTGTTCAGTTTAAAATAAAGGGATCGTATGGTGCTGTGGGTTTGATTTACGGCTTGAGATTTCATGGCTTTTTGTCGGGCGATCCCGGCCCTGGCCATGTGAATTCGACCCTGATTTTTACCGGACCAGAGGGGAATATTAATGCCAAACTGTATCCCCACGGCATCCTCCCCGGCATCTCTGGGGGGGGAGGCCACATCGGGCTGACCAATGGCGGCATAAAAGAGCCCCAGCTTGAAATCAGGCTTGCTTGAATAGCCAGAAAGGGCCACATCCAGTTTTGCCTTTTCAACCTTTAAATCAGAAATGCGGATATCTTCCTGGTTGAGGTCAGCAAGATCGTATAAGGTCGACAGGGAACAGGTAAGTGGCACCATCTCAACATCCACCAGCTCACCAATCCCGGCGTCCGGAGGGCGATTCAAAAGAGAGTTCAAGATTGTTTTTTCAGTGTGCTCAAGTTCTTCCAGGAGCAAGATATCGTACCGGAGCTGCCCTTCCTGGGATTGTGCTTTAAGCACATCCATCAAGGCGGTGCGGTCATCGGCATGGGCCGCTTCTGCCATCTGCCCCAATTGTGCCAACAATATGGCATTTTTACGGGCAATCTCCCTGGCTTTCTGGATGTAAAGCAATTCGTGGAAGGAGCGGGTCACCCTGGCGCCAATAGCCCTTACACGGCCATCTGTGGCCAACTTTGCCATGGCCGCCTCTGTTTTTACGATCTCTCCAGAAGTGGACAATTTCCCGGGGAAGGGAATCATCTGGGACAAGGAGGCATTCCAGTCCTGGGGACCCAGTCGTGTCTCAATGGGGCTGGGAAACCAGGTAACCATAAGCTGGGGATCAGGGTAGGCCGTGGCCACACGATATTTTTCAACCACAGCCCGCCACTTTTCAATCTCCGCCTGGATGGACGGATTGTTTCCGGTGGCGTAGGCCAACACCTGATCAAGGGACACTTTTTTTGTAAACAGTTCATGGCCCTGGCCCGGGTTTTCATCTTCTCTGGCAAAAAGATTTCCCGGAAGCGACACTATCATCAAAACCACCAGCGTAAAGATTAACATATTTATATTCATTCTATTCATCGGTTCACCTGCCCGGATGGAAGATTATATTTCACCATTACTCATGAACCCAGGCCCCATGTCTGGGCATGATGTTCAATTATAACCAAGTCTGAGAACTGGATCATCGCATTTAAATTATTGCAAAAGACATGCCCGAGGTCGCCTGTATCAGGTAGCCCAGGATGATAAATGGATGGCAAAAGAGATAACTTATTAAGTTAAAAGCAGTATATCGCCAATTGAACAACATGTCATTTTTTATTTTTTAACTGGGGACAAAAAGCGAGAGGAAATAAAAAATGATAAAATTTTACGCAGCTGCCAGCATGGGTGCGATAAAATTTCGCACCCATGGGAAATAATTCTTGCCTGATACTCGATGATTAATTTTTGTAGACCCGTCATAAAACAGGTCCATCTCATTCAAATGATCAAAAACCCCTGTCACATCTGGATGATTTTCGAAATCCATTATGCTGAAGTTGAAGTCAATTTGCCAGCCCAACATTTCATCCATAATTTCAGGAGTGATGGTAATTCCGTTCTCAGGATCGCCGTCCACATCCAATGTCTGTAGCAATCGCCCCGAAAACAAAAAAGGCAACGAAGTTGTGATATAAAGCTCTTGAATTTAACCTTTTAATTTTAGATTCCTTTTTCATTTTACTCCTGAAAAAAATCATCGGCTATATGTTGCCCGGCTTCATGATCCATATTTTCATGATCAATGATAGTCTGATCCATATCCTGCTGACTGGTCATCCCTTGCTGATCGTTCATGTGTTGCTGGGTGTGCTGCGGGTTGCTCATATGCTGCTGGGTGTTGGTGTGCTGCTGCGGGTTGCTCATATGCTGCTGGGTGTTGGTATGTTGCTGCTGGTTGCCCATATGTTGCTGGGTGTTGGTATGTTGCTGTTGGTTGCCCATATGTTGCTGGGTGTTGGTATGTTGCTGCTGGTTGCCCATATGTTGCTGGGTGTTGGTATGTTGCTGCTGGGTGCCCATATGTTGCTGGGTGTTGCTGTGACTGTTTGATCCGCTACCACCCGATCCAGACCCCATCATTGCATAAGAATATGTTGCACAGATTACCGTCATCAAAGCCAACATTATTATAAACATTTTTTTATTCATTATTTTCTCCCGCGTTAGTTGTGCATTTGTATGGGTTGTTTTTGCAACCCGTCTGGTATTTCTCTTATAGGATTACAAATGCACAGAGCATGCCATAGTTTAGCAGACAGAAAATATCGGAGAGAATAATTCCAGGGGCCTTGAATATTCTTGGTTGAGAGAAGAATAAAAAAAATTCCATTCCTCATGAGAGTATGCCTTTATCAAAAAAACGATTAATTTTTACACATGGTGAATGCTGAAGTGTGTAAAAATTAATCGGTATGGTTTAAGGGCACTCTTCAAAAGTGCTTACACTTTCTTTGATTATTCCCAATTTGCAGGGGCTTTTCTCAAAAGACTGTAAAGTACTTTTGAGGTCATATGAGGATGCCGGTTTAAGGGTAGGAAGTCTGTTGTTTTCACTGCCGATATGGCAAAGGCACTGATCCGGGACTTGTGACTCTGGGAATATCCTATATTTGATATTTTTCTAAATACTCATACACCACGGGATTGGTACAAACTTCGTAATATTTTTTATCAGTCATGGCAATCAACTCAAGGTCCGATTTTCGCACATGGGGAATGGTGCCCTGACGAATAATGATCCGCTGGGATCGACCGGTGACAGTGGGATAGGTGCCCGTGAAAAATTGAAGTTTTTCCGACTTAATTCTGGGGATACGGCATTCAGCTGCCAGAAGTCGAATTTCCTCAGACAATTTTTCAAAGGCCTGGGGATGAAGCTCTATGCCATTGACATTATAGCGGGTCAAAAGATCATCTGATGTGGCAGCAGACGCTTCATCTGAGGCCGTCTGAAAAACATAGTTATTAAAGGGCGGCTTTGTCGCCTCTATACCTTTTCGAATATCCTTGGAACACCCGGACAGGCGGTCTGCCAGATTAATGGCCGACGAGATCATAATTTCAAAATCCCCGTCAAAAAAAAGAGTGGGGGCCTCATGGGAAAAGGTAATGCCGATACCAATCTCTAAGAGGGGAAGATGATACTGTTGATTTTTTTCATTATACCGCTGTATAATCTTCAAAATTGCCACAGCAAGCCCACAGGCCCTGGCAACGCTGTACCATCCCTCGGGCATTCCCTCCCGCTCGTAAATCCCCAGAATCATGGCATCTCCTTCAATAAAGACCTTAAATGCTCCATACTCGGAGATCACCCTCTTGATGGGATCAAACATGTTCAGACTGAAGTAGGAGGCCGGGTTCAGCCCCTTTGTCTTCATCTGATGCACAATATCTGTGGACCCTCTTATATCCGCCTTTAAGATAGTGTGGGTGATCACCGGTTTTTCCTCGGTGGTGATCTCATGGGGAAGCAAAAATTCATAAAGCGTATTGTTCACCCGGGAAAGCCTTAGATGATCGTCATCCGTCACCAGATGAATCCGGTCCATGGCTTTTTCAAGCATTATAAAATTCTGGTAATCTCTATGGTACCGAAAGAATCCCTTGAGGAAACGAATCAGATAGGCCTCTTTTTTTGCCCTGCCAAGGTATTTCATTCGTCGCTGACATCGTTTCAAAAGCCCTATGGGAAAGGGAACATGGTTAATTTTGGACAGACGCTTGAGACGATTTATGATTATTTTCCGGGAACCTGGGATCAGCATAAACTGTAAAATCACTTGGGGTACCAGTGGCGGGCAATAAATTGAACAGATGGATCGGATCTCAAAGGAGGCATATATTCTTTTGATTATCCTGTCAGCATGGAATTTTTTATAAAAAAACTGCAACATAAGTCGCTGCTGCCGCGCCATCGCCTTCAAGTTTTTAACTTTTTCTCCTTTTTCACCCTGCTCCCTGAGAAAGAGGTACTCTTCCCGGGTGGCAATAAAATCAAAGAACATCTCGGCATTATCCACGTGTTTAATCCAGCCGTCCACGATCTTCTCCCAGCGTTCCTCTCCATCAATGGGTAAAGGCCCTTCATCTGTGTTTTGGGATAAGGGGTCGACGACACTCCAGGTATCCAAAATATCGGCGTCACCCCTGGAAAATAACTCCATGAATCGATGTTTAATGGTGGAAACCATCAAATCGTACCGATCTGCATCCTCCAT
>JASFYZ010000445.1:0-5180 GCA_045046665.1 Desulfobacterium sp. | reverse complement strand
CAGGGGCTTTTTGTTACCATACTTTACACATCCATTGGATGGAACGCTTTAGACGTTGGTTATCCCGACCTCTTCAAAGGTTTTGATATCTGCCAGTATCCGGGTGGAAAGGTCCAGCAACTCCATGCAAACGGCGGCGCCGGTACCTTCCCCCAGCCTGAACTGAAGATCAATGAGGGGGGTTAACCCCAGGCGGTCGTGCATGTATTTATGGCCTATTTCCACGGATTTATGGCTGGCAAAGAGATATTGCCTGGCAGCGGGTGCCAGTTCACAGGCAATGAGTGCCCCGGCCGTTGAAATCAGGCCGTCACAGATCACGGGGATCCCGTGGGCAGCAGCCCCCAGCACCAATCCGGCAAGTCCCCCGATTTCAAGCCCCCCCACCTTGGAGAGGATATCCAGGGGATCTGACGGATTTGGTTTGTGAAGGTCCAGACCTTTCTGGATGACAGAGATCTTGTTTTTAAGGGCGGCATCATCAATACCGGTTCCACGACCTGTGAGCTTTTCCACGGGGATTCCTGAAAAGGCGGCAATAATGGCCGAGGAGGGGGTGGTATTGCCGATACCCATGTCGCCGGTGCCCAGAAGGTCCACCGGGGATTGAGCCATGAGTTCCCCTACAATTTCAATGCCAGCTTCAATGGAGGCAATGGCCTCCTCCCTTGTCATGGCAGGTTCTTTGGTAAAATTTGCTGTGCCGTGTCGCACCTTTTTATGGAAAATGGGCAGATTGGGATCAAAATCATAGTTCACACCGATATCAGCCGCTTTTACAATGGCACCGGCATGCTTGCCGATAACATTGACCGATGCGCCGCCTGCTGCAAAATTCAAGACCATTTGGGGGGTGACTTCAGCGGGAAAGAGACTGATGCCTTCCTTTGTAACCCCATGGTCTCCGGCGCAGGTGACAATGCGTTTGTGGGTCAATTGTACGTCAATGGTTCCCTTGATGGCGGCCAATCGGGCCGAAATATCTTCCATTATCCCTAGGCTACCCGCAGGTTTTGCCTGATTGGCCAGCCGGTCTTTGGCTGCATCAAAGGCTTCCTGGTTCAGGGTTTTTGGTATGGATCCAATGGTATGTTCAAGTAATGACATGGCGTTACCTCTTGTCTGTTATGTCTTTTCCAAAAATTTCCATGCCTTTTTTCATGGCACAAAAATCCCCACACATGGTGCAGGTGTCTTTTTGCTCGGGTGCCCGTTCTTCCCTTATCTGTCGTGCAACTTTTGGGAAGAGCAGGTGTTTTTCAAGGTCATCCCACCGCATGTCCCGCCTTGCCATGGCTGCCTGTTTTTCATTCTCCCGTCGGTCCGGATATTTGGAGATATCGCCTATGCGAGCGGCAAGCCGGGTGGCCCGAACCCCCTCCCTGACATCATTGACATCGGGCAGGGCCAGGTGTTCGGCAGGGGTGATATAACAGACAAGATCTGCACCGAACCTTGCGGAACTGGCGGCACCGATGGCAGCCGAGATATGATCATAGCCCGCCCCTGTGTCGCAGGGGATGGGGCCCAGCACATAATAGGGAGCATTGCCGGACATGCGTTTTTCCAGCATGATATTGCCCTCAATTTCGTCTAGGGGGACATGGCCCGGGCCCTCCACCATCATCTGGCATCCATTGGCCCGGCCGATTTCCGCCAGCTCACAGTTGATGATCATTTCCGCCATCTGGGCCCGGTCATGGCTATCATGGATGGCCCCGGCCCGGATACCGTTGCCCAAAGAAAGGACAGCATCATATTTTTTCATCAGATCACAAACCCTGTCAAACTGCTCATACAAGGGATTCTCTTTTTTATTGATATCCATCCAGGCCACCATATAGGTGCCGCCCTTGGAGGCCAAGCCGCCGTAGCGAAATCCTTGTTTTCTCAAACGTTCAATGGTGTATAAGTTGATGCCGCAATGGATGGCCATGAAGCTCAACCCGTCTTCTAATTGTCGTTCAATGAGTTCAAACAAATATTCAGGGTCCAGCTTGGCCGGGTTTTGATATTTTCGGATGGTCTCTTTGAAGGCCTGGTACAAAGGCACATTGCCCACGGGAAGATTGGTGTTGGCAAGCACGGTTCGCCGAACCAGGTCCAGATCTCCGTCTGCGGACAATTCCATGAGGGTGTCTGCCCCTTCTTCTTCGGCGGCTTTTGCTTTTTGAACTTCCAGGTCAATATCACAGATATCAGATGAGGTACCGATGGAGGCATTGACCTTGGTCCGGAGGCCTGTACCAATACCCACAATCTTCTGATTTTTCCGATTGGGGTTGCAGGGGATCACGATCTCCCCCTTAGCCACATGGGCCAGGATAAAGCTTTCGGACAGGCCTTCTGATTTGGCCACGATTTTCATTTCTTCGGTGATGATGCCCTGGCGGGCGGATTCTATCTGTGTTGTCATAGTTTCCTCGCTATGCGTTCCTTTGCAAAACACAAAAAGGTTTTGCAAGAAAAGTTATCTTACAAAACCCTTTACCATCGAGTCTTACAGAATCAAGAATGTCTGGTTCGTCTTCTGACTTTCGGCATTAAATTTATTTTTCATGGCCTTCCCGTGTGAACAGTGGCACTAACAAAAAATAAATATTTCCGATTACAGCGGCGGGACCGTCACGGAGTTTCACCGTGTTCCGTGGACCAGACACTACCCTAAAATTATGAAAACCATATTTACATGACAGGTAGGGGCCAAGTCAATATTTTCTTTACAAATATAGGTTCTTGATCAATAGTCTTGGGTTAAGAACATGTAAAAGAAAGGAAAGGAACCTATGGGAACCACGCAACAGATCAAAAGCCGTGTCCACTATTTTTATATTTCCAATGCCGTGCTCCTGGGCAATATGGCTGCTCTTTTCCTTGGCGACTGGCTGACCCGTATTATGTTTATTAACAGGGCCGGGGAGGCATCCGCGACACTTTTAAGCACGGTCTATTACCTGGATATTTTCTATAGTTCCATTTGTGTCGTGGTGATGTCATTGATCACCATCTGGTATGAAAGGCCCATCCGGCACTGCCTGAAATCCTTTTATCAGGGCCGGGATCAGGATCCTGTTTTGCTGGAAAACGCCCGCCGCAGGTTATTGAATGAACCCTATATGATCGTTATTCTGGATATGATTGTCTGGAGCATCGGATCCATCCTTTTCTGGCTCGCAGGATCTCCTGCCAGCGGGGTTGGTATTGCCAGCGGGATGATCACCGTGACCCTGGCCTTTTTCTGGGTGGAGCATATGTCCCAGCACTCCCTGGTCCCCTTGTTTTTCCCGGAAGGAGATCTGTCAACGGTACTGGGGGTTAAAGTCATCAGTTTAAGTGTGAGATTTGCTGCCCTGATCTTTGCCGTGTCCGTGGTGCCATTAGCCGTTATACACATGACCATGCATAGGTTTAAACAGATGCAGATGATGGATGAAATGACCCTGCTCATGCTGGTCAGCCGCATGGAAGATATCATTATCAAAGAAAGCATCCTGTTCATGGGGGTGGCCATTGTCCTGTCCTGGCTGGTGGCCCATCATACTAGACGGCCCATAAAAGAAATTATCCGGGTCATGGACCATGTGAGAAAGGGTGATTTTTCAGAAAAAGCAAAGGTGTTCAGCAATGATGAAATCGGGGCTGCAGGAGAAACGCTCAATGCCATGACCCAGGGTTTGAGGGAGCGGGAGTTTATCAAGGATACCTTTGGTAAATATGTGGATTCAAGAATCCGGGATGAAATTCTAAGTGGCAGGGTACCCCTGGACGGAGAATTCAAGGAGGCCACCATTTTATTCGCGGATTTGAGGAATTTTACCCCCCTGGTGGCAGTCACTCCACCCAAAGAATTAATTTATGTCTTGAATGCCTATCTCAATGAAATGGCCGGTGCCATCAAGGAGAACCAGGGATTGATCCTTCAGTTTATCGGAGATGAAGTGGAGGCGGTGTTCGGTGCCCCCATATACCAGGCGGATCATGAATTTTCAGCCGTTAAGACCGCCCTTGCCATGCGCCACCGCCTGACACAGCTCAATAAGCGGCTTGCGGGGGAGGGGATTGCCCCCATCGCCCACGGGGTGGGAATCCATACCGGATATGTTCTGGCGGCCAATATCGGCAGTGAAGATCGATCTGCCTATTCATTGATCGGTGACACGGTGAACCTGGCCTCAAGAATCCAGGGACTGACCAAGGAATTTAAGACCGACATCCTGGTCAGTGAGGCCGTTCAAACCCTTCTGTCGGATCACTATGATTTTCAGTCCAAGCCGGAGATCAAGGTGAAGGGTAGGCCAGACCCCATCCGGGTTTTTTCTTTGAGCGATGAAAAGAAATGAATCCCATTATTTTATGCGATTTTGTCCTGTTCCGGGCTTAAAAATTTTAGAATTGAACAGATCTCTGCGGAAATACCCATGAAAGCGGTTACAACATTCGGATCAAACTGGGTCCCTGAGCAGTCAACGATTTCAGCAAGTGCACAGTCAAAATCCCTGGAAGGCCTGTAGGGGCGGGTTTGTAATATGGCAGAAAGGCTGTCGGCCAGGGCAATTATCCTTGCACCCAAGGGGATCGCCTCGCCTTTCAGTCCCCCGGGATATCCTTTACCATCATATCGTTCATGGTGGTGCCGGACCATCTCCACAACTCCACTTTCCATAAGGGATGCCACGGGACAAAGAATATTTGCACCGGTGTCCGGATGCTTTTTGATAGACTGCCATTCTTCATCACTCAATGCGCCTGGCTTTTTTAGTATTGCATCCGGAACTCCTATTTTTCCAATATCATGAAGATGTCCGGCGATATGAATAATATCAGCCTCTCCAGGGTCAATTCCCATGGCAAGGGCAATGGAATGGGCTATTTCTGCAACCTCTTCTGAGTGAAGGCTTGTAAAGGGATCCTTTGCATCGATTGCAGCTCCCAGGGATTCTGAAAACTGGTGCAAAATTGTTGTTGCCGTGATTGCCGATGGATTCTGGTATAGACATCTGACGCAGGATTTTTTTTTGTTATCCACTTAATTTTCCTCTTAAAATTGGGTCATTTTTTAATTCTGTGGCTTATAGCGAGAAAATGTTTTTCTGTCAACACAAATTAGTCGCAACTAACTATTTTGTTAGCCTTGACAAAACTTATATTGGTGAATATTTTTATTTTTAACAGAGCCCAGC
>JASFYZ010000444.1:0-3963 GCA_045046665.1 Desulfobacterium sp. | reverse complement strand
CGCCGCCAGCGTTCATTCTGAGCCAGAATCAAACTCTCCAGTTATAATTCCTTTAAAAAATGTTTTTTAATGTGCTTTGCTGCACTTAAAACATCTCTTTACTCAATTCATTCACTAACCAGTTTTCAAAGATCAAATTCAAAATTTCTTTAAACAAAAACTCTTGCCAAAACTTGCCGTGCTGTTTGCAAGCGGCGTTGACGTCTCGACAAGACTCAGCGAAACTACATGCAAACAGACTTTGTGTCAAACACTTTTTTAATTTATTTTTGACAAAAAGCACAACCGTCTGAAATAAAACGAATATCAATTAAAAAAAATAAATTTTCTCTGAGTATCTGTGAGATTGAACACTACCTGACCCTCAAAAACAGATAAAAGATAGTCTGTCTATCTGCATTCTGTTCGTTCTTGTGCAGTAAAAAATGATTACCCTATCAAATACTTTCTCAAAATTCAGTTTTAATGATTTCAATGAGTTATCCAAACTCAAAGCAAACCATGATGAAAACTTATGACTGACGAGATTATAAGAAAGGGACCCTAAATAAAATAATGGCAATACTGAGGTTGATTACAATATCTTTCTATGGGTTTAACGAATCCAACTGCATCAGAGCAAATCCGAAAAAAGTTGTCAAACCCTGTTTAATAGGTTTATATATTCTTCTTTAAATAGCTGCTTGTCAACAATAGCTCCCGGACGTCTCCCACCCTTACCTGGATGGGAATCAGTGGATAATACTTTTTCCCACGTCCATTAACAAAGATTGAAACGTCCTGAAAAATATGGCAGACATGGACTCCTTGCCTCCATAAAACCCATCTGATGGCATCGTTTCACAAAAATACAGAGGAGTTCATCCATGGATTTTTTCTTCAACCCCAGGGGCATTGCCCTCATTGGCGCCACCCCCAATCCCCTTAAAGGGGGGCATGCCATTTTACAAAACCTTATAAAAGGATTCAAGGGCGACATCCATCCGGTTAATCCCCGTTACGAAGAAATCCTGGGTATTCCCTGCCATAAAACCATTGCAGACGTACCTGATCCCGTGGATCTGGCCATTATTTTCATCCCGGGCAAAATGGTTCCCCAGATCATTGAAGCCTGTGCACATCGGGGCATCAAGGGAGTGATCATTGAATCCAGCGGATTTGCAGAAAGTGGCAAAGAGGGTCAAAAGATGCAGCAGGATCTCACGGACTTTGCCAACAAGGCAGGAGTCCGACTGTGGGGTCCCAACTGCATGGGGCTTGTGGATGCAGTGAATAAAAACGTATTCTCCTTTGTCAGTCCAGAGCTGTGGAAACAACTAATCCCCGGGGATGTCTCCCTCATTGTCCAGAGCGGTATGCTTTCCGGTGCATTTCTAATTGACTGCATGTCCCATGGCACCATGGGCATCAGCAAGGTCTGCTCCATTGGCAATAAAATGGATGTGGATGAATGTGAAATATTAGAGTATATGCTCACCGACCCCCAAACCAAGGTCATCGGCCTGTATCTTGAATCCATTCTCCATGGCCGACGGTTCATGGAAATTTGCCGCCGATCCACGAAACCCATTGTCCTTCTCAAGGGGGGAAAAAGTGCCATGGGAGCAAAGGCTGCCATGGGGCACACCGCCAGCATGGCTGGCAACGGCGCTGTAATCCGGGATGCCATGGCCCAGGCCGGGGTAGTCGAGGCAACGGATTTTCATCAAATGATGGATCTGTGCAGATCCCTTGCAGCCTATCCCTGCATACAATCCACCGGAAAAGGACGAGTGGCAATACTCACCTACAGCGGAGGAGCGGGCATTATCTCTTCGGACTTCATGGAAAACAGCCCCATAGAACCTGCCATCTTATCTGATCAGAGCAAGGACCGATTAAAAACCATTTTCCCCCAATGGATGCCCCCCTCCAATCCCATTGACCTGTGGCCTGCGGTGGAGCAGCATGGTGCGGAAAAGGCCTATGGTCTTGCCATTGACGCTGCCTGTGATGATCCCGGTGTGGATGCCATTTTCATACATTCCTTTGCCGGTGGATTCAGGCTGACCTTTGACCTGGAAAAGCTGACCCAAAAGGCCAGAGAAATGGGCAAACCCGTATTTTGCTGGCTCATTGGCAAACAGGATGAGGCCCGCATTTTTCAGATGGAAACCCAGTCAAAGGGGATTCCTGTTTTCCGGGAACTCCACCGTGCAGTTGAGTGCATGGCTGCTGTGTTTTCCCATGGGAACAGGGTCATTCATGAAGAGAATGTACCGAGAATCAAAATGGATATCATGCGCCATGACATCATTAAAGCCAACCTGGAAGGGAAGGCAACAGCCCTGGATGAGCACGTTTCCAAAACCATCCTGGCCGCCTGTGGTATTCCGGTGACACAGGAAAAAATCGTACCAGATACAGCTCTGGCTTGCCACATGGCCACCAGGTCCCTGGATTTTCCCGTGGCCATGAAGGGGTTGCTCCCCGGAGAAGTTCATAAAACAGAAGCCGGTCTGGTTAAGCTTAATCTTGAATCCGAAGACCAGGTAAAAAAGGCATTTAATGACCTGACCCAGGCCATGGAAGGCAGGGGAGAAATTCTTATTCAGCAGCAGATCAAAGGAGATCTGGAACTCATCGCAGGGGTGATCAAAGATCCTCAGTTTGGTGTCTGCGTCATGGTGGGATTGGGGGGTGTCATGGCGGAAATTCTGGATGATGCCGTATTTGGCGTGGCCCCTTTGAGCCACACCGATGCCCTGGCCCTCATGGGGCGACTGAAGCACCAGAAACTTCTGGATGGATTCCGGGGGGCCAAAGGCGTGGACCGGGATGCCCTGGCAGATATTCTTTGTGCACTGGGAGATCTGGCCATGGCCTATCCACAAATCAATGAAATTGATGTGAATCCCTTGATTGTCTCCCAGGGAAATCCCATTGCCGTGGATGCGTCTATTATCCAAGCGTAGGGGTATAATCTTTGGGCTTGAGCATAAGTTCTGCCAAATCAAAGTCAGAATATCGGCCCGACTGTGGCGGTTATATAGCATTCCATGATCCCATTTTTTCAAAGATCAATTTGGGGAAACGGGGTCATGGAATATCAAAAAACCATCAACTCAAAGGAAGTATCCACAACTTCAGCAAGCCCCATGGCCTCAACTTTATTAAAAATTTTGTCCATCATGGCATTGATGAGACGTTGATCCGAGCCTGTGAGTGAAAACCCTATTTCAGCCCGATCATGGACATCATTGGCTCCAATCTCCGCCACCGATGCATTAAATTTATTTTGAATACGACCAATAACGGATTTGACAATCTTCCGTTTCTCTTTCAGGGAATGAATGCCGTAAAGCCGCAGCACAATTCTGCCTGCACCAATAACCATGGTTTCCCCTCCATCATAATAATTAAAAGTATTCAACCACATGGGTTTCAAGGCTTCCCCGCACATCATCTGGCAGGGGGGTAGCTCTCTTATGGGTGTAATCAAAGTATACCATGGTCACCCGGGAAACGGCGGCTATTTTTTCATGTTGAGTCAATTTCTGGGTCAAGGTAAAGGAAGAGGTTCCCATCCGTCCGACCCCCGTTTCAATAGTCACCAGGCCCTCTCCATCCACTTCCGCCCGGTAGTCCAATTCAAGCCTGGCAACAATGGCCGAGCCTTGCTTCATCTCTCCCTGGGGATTAAGGATTTGATAAATGCCCTCAAATCCCTGTTCAAACCATGTGGGCAAAACAGAAAAGCCAACATGCCCCGCCTTGGTGACATCACCGGAAGTGGGATGAACCTGTGTGTAAAACATATAATTTATCCTTTACCTGGAACTCCAGCATTAAACCCATGTCTGCAAAAACAAGCTGGAGAACTTATCTCTGACGAAACCTGGGAAATAATTGCCGTGGACAAGACCTGATATTTTTTCTATCTCTCCATGCACTTGACATCCCGTCACTGCAACGGTACAAAAA
>JASFYZ010000443.1:0-6506 GCA_045046665.1 Desulfobacterium sp. | reverse complement strand
GGTTAAATTAATGTTGATTGTTTTCATTTTAAATGAAAATCGATTTTGTTCTTGGTCTTTTTAAAAGCAAGTGACGTGCCAACTCTCTATTAATTTTCTAAGATGCTGAAAATAAACAATTATATTTAAATATTTCGTGGGATACCCCGCCAAGGTAGAAACGTTGAAAGTGAGTATTTAGTATCCACTTGAGGTATCCAGGTGGGTACAAAGTACCCATAAATATCCCTTGTGCCAGGAGGCAGAGGGGGGCACTGAGGGATAAATAATAAATAAGCATGCCACCGCTTGATATGCGGTCAGCCGGATCAAGCATAGCACGGGATGACTTAATGCCTTTTCAACACCCATTAAATTGGGGGGATTGATTATAATTTTGGCCCTTTCTCTATACAGGTATTTATTTTGCATTGTTAAATTTAAACATTTAGCTTGACTGTGATTTTGACTATTCTGGATCAATGGGGGACATAATGCAGGGCAGGCGGTATTGTGCCATTGAGATATGGGCAGCAAAAGGAAAAAATATGATAAAATCTAAAATATTCAAGGGGGGATTGCCCGGACTTTCCCCCTTGGTCATCATTGGGATATTTGTCATCCTTGTGCCCATTTTTGTGTTGATGACCATTGATAATATCCGGGAACAGCACGGCAGAATAAAGGAAAAGCTTACCGGTAAGGGGCTTTTGCTGATTCGTTCCTTTGAAGCGGGCACCCGCACGGGTATGATCACCACCCGGTGGGGGGGGAAACGGGTCCAGAGGCTGCTTACAGAAACTGCGGAGCAGCCTGAAATTGAATATATGATGATCACCGACCGCAGGGGACATATTCTTGCCCACAGTGATGAGATAAAGGTGGGGCAGATATATGAAAAAATGCCGGACATTGTTTTTGATCAGGGTAGATTGCCTCTTTTCCACCGGGAGTTTACCTCAAAACAAGGGGCGCATGTTTTTGAAGTATATAAAGAATTTACGCCAGCACAACGAAAGTTTAGGCGCAAAAGGACTTCCAGGACGTCGTCCGGGTGTCTGCTTGATAAGGATAATATCCGTCATTGCCCCTCCCCGGAGTTTTTCGATGAAAAATGGGAGGAACTTCCCCCCAAGCCGGGAAAGATGGACTGGTTTAGCTCCCATTTCTCCCCTCTGAAAGATGGAAAAGATCGCCCTCATCATCAGGTGATTTTTGCCGCCATTAATATGAAAGAAATTGATCAGGCTAAACACAAGGCAGTGAGCCATGCCATTTTCATGGGCATCCTTTTTTTTGCCCTGGGGGGCGTGGGGGTGGCGTGTGTGGTGGCCTTGCAGGGATATCGATCTGCCAGAAGCTCTTTGTCCCGGGTTAAGGCCTTTTCCGATGAGGTCATAGCCAACATGCCCGCAGGATTGATCACCGTGGATCAAAACATGGAAATCACTTCCCGCAATGGGGCGGCCCTGGAAATCCTTGGTTCTGTGAATAAAAAGGACATTAAATTGCCCCCGGAGATGGCAAATTTGGTAAAAAAGCCCAGGGGGACCAGCCAAAAAATAGCAGGGGAAATCTCCTGCACGGTGCGTGGAGACTACCGGTTACTTCTGGATGTCACAGCCTCCTCTATCTTTAGTGAGGGGGGAATGCAGTCTGGCTATTTATTTCTTTTCCATGATTTAACGGAATTTAAAGCCATGAAAAAGGAGGTGGACAGAAATCGACGCTTTGCCGCAGTGGGTAAGTTGGCCGCCGGGGTGGCCCATGAAATAAGAAATCCCTTAAGCTCCATCAAGGGATTTGCCACCTGGTTTTTTGAGCGCTATGAAGATATCCCTGAGGATCGGGAGGTGGCAGGGATAATGATCCAGGAGGTGGAACGACTGAACCGGGCCGTGACCCAACTCTTGGAGTTTGCAAGGCCTGTGCCCGTTGTTAAAAAACGGGTGAGCATCAAAGAGATGATTGATCACTCCCTCCGGTTGATTGCCCCTGATTTAAAAAAACAGCAGATTGCCATGAAAACCCTTTTTGAGACGGATACGGTGTGGCTGAACACCGACCCTGATCGGGTGAATCAAATTTTGTTGAACCTTTATTTGAATTCCCTGCAAGCCATGGATAGCAGAGGTACGCTGTCCGTCACGGTGAGCAATGCCCGGGGCCGCAGTGGCATTGTTATTGGGGTGGCAGATACAGGGCGGGGGATTTCACCGGGGGATCTGGATAAAATATTTGACCCTTATTTTACCACCCGATCCAATGGAACCGGTCTTGGCCTTGCCATGGTATATCGTGCGGTGGAAGCGTTGGGAGGGGATATCTGGGTGGAAAGTCCACCGGGTGCGGGAACACGTTTTTTTATCCAGTTGGATGATGCCTTGTGATAGAGACTAACTCCAAAGAATGAATCATGGCGTAACCAAAAAAATACACAGGATGGCAGGCAGATTATGAAAGAAAAAAAGCGAGTGCTGGTTGTGGACGATGATGCTGGCCATCGAAGCATGTTAAAAACGTTGCTCAGCGGATGGGGGTATGAAATCGTTCTGGCTGACGATGGTATGGTGGGGGTAAAAAAAGTTCAGGAGGCTGGGTTTGATATTGTTCTGATGGATATGCGCATGGTGAACATGTCGGGTATGGAGGCCCTGGAGGCCATTCATCAATACAATCCTTCTTTACCGGTGGTGATCATGACAGCCTATTCCTCCGTGGAAACCGCTGTGAATGCTCTTAAAAAAGGGGCTTGTGATTATCTAACCAAGCCACTGGATTTTGAAAAATTAAAATTAACCATGGCCCGCATATTGGAAAGCATTTACCTGAAGCAGGAGAATGAAACCCTGAAACAACGCCTGGGAAAGGGCTTTGACCGGAAGCGCATTATTGGTCGCAGCGCTGCCATAAATACCCTTTTGGACACCGTTGAGATGGTGGCATCTTCGGATGCAACTATTCTGATCACAGGGGCTTCTGGCACCGGCAAGGAACTCATTGCCGAGGCAGTCCACTTTAACAGCCCCAGAAAGGCTGCCCCCTTTGTGCGCATCAACTGCGCAGCTATCACGGAAACGCTGCTGGAATCGGAATTGTTTGGCCATGAACGGGGGGCCTTTACCGGGGCGGAACGCCAGCGAAAGGGGCGGTTCCGAGAGGCCCATGGCGGCAGTATTCTGTTGGATGAAATCGGCGAGATGACCCTTGCCATGCAGGCAAAGCTGTTACGGGTTCTCCAGGAAAAGGAGGTCACCCCCGTGGGGGGGGATAAAAATATAAAGGTGGATGTTCGTGTCATTGCCTCCACCAACAGGGATTTGGCAGACATGGTGTCCAAAGGCACCTTTCGTGAAGATCTTTTTTTTCGCCTGAATGTGGTGCGTTTGTCCATTCCAGCATTGGGTGAGCGGCGGGAGGATGTGCCGGAGCTGGCCCTTTATTTTCTTAAAGAGTTTGCTGAAAAAAATCATCGGGATATCAAAGGATTTGCCCCGGAGGCCATGGAGGCCATGATTCGTTATGCCTGGCCGGGGAATGTCAGAGAGCTTATGAACTGTGTGGAACGGTGTGTGGTGCTGACCCGGTCCCAATATATCAGTCTTGGTGATCTTCCCTTTGCCCCGGGAAATGAGGAAACAGAAGATCAACCTGGCCAGGTAAGCCATTTGCCCATGAAGGACATCCCTTTGGTTGAAGTGGAGCGCGAGGCCGTGCTGCAGACCCTGGATTCGGCCGGTGGAAATCGCAGTGAGGCGGCCCGGCGACTGGGGATTACCCGGAAAACCTTGCTAAAAAAATTGAAACAATACGGCAGGGCATAGATTCACCAGGGGGCTTTTCAATCCAATGGCTTGGGTCGGGGATGGCGTATGAAATATATGGGTTGGGTGGGATTAAAATTTAATCATCAGGCAAAAACAAGCTCGGGTAAACTATAATCAGGGTTGAAAATATGCTCAGTACTGACTGAATTAACCAATAAATTTTTAGATATCAACCCATTATAAAATAGCTTTTCGCACTGATTTGGGAGACATTATATTAATAATCCATTAATTTGAAAGCAGAGCATGAAAAATGTTGGCACACATTGACAGGGAATGCGGTGTCCTTTAAGATATACCGACGTTACATGACAATGGATGGAGATAGATAACAAAAAGGGACGGGCATCATGGAATCCATGGAAAATAAAAGGGCGGTTGAGCGATTTGATCTTGAGATCCCGGTTCAATTAAAATTTGTGGAGGGAGAAATCCCTTCCCAGGGTACCATGAACCTTCGCAGCAAAGATATCTCTTCCACCGGTGTATTACTAAATCCGGGGAATGGCCTGGAGGTGGGTATGGTGATGGAGCTAAACCTTGATATCCCTCTTGGGTACTTGGGGCAGGTGGGCCGTTGTGCCCGGGTGTCAGTCCGGGGCAGGGTGGTGCGATCAACGGAAAGGGGTGCAGCATTTTCTTTCCAGGGAGAAGCTGATTTTGAATATGGGGGTGATGAAAAAAAACAGGTGCCCCGGAAAACCCATTTAACCCCCCGGGAAAAGGAAATACTGGAGCAAATTGCCCAAGGTGCTTCCAACCGTCAGATTGCCGAGGCGCTTTACATCAGCCCCCATACCGTAAAAACCCATCTGCACAATATTTTTCAGAAAATTAATGTCAGCGGCAGATTGCAGGCGGCCCTGTGGGCTGCAAAGCACCTTGCCCTGGAGGTCTCCTGAACAAGATGCTGTTTGAATTTTTGATAAAAGTCAACGCCCCCTGCTGAATCAGAGATTCAGAAGAGGACTTCTTGGCAAAAAAGTTGAAGCAGTGGATAAATAAATGCTGACTACCTTCGATCCGGCCAAATAGTTTTTGACATTTCCGTAAGTTTGTACTTTTGAATTTTACCACTGGCGGTCATGGGGTAGCCCTCCACAAAGGATACATATCTGGGGATTTTATGTCGGCTGATGTTCCCCCGGCAAAAATCTTTTATATCACTCTCCTCAATGTCCGACTCCTTTTTGCGAATAATGAATGCCCCCACCTCTTCGCCGTACTTTTCACTGGGCACTGCCGCCACCTGGATATCCTGGATCCCTTCCATGCGGTAAAGATATTCTTCAATTTCTTTGGGGTAGATATTTTCGCCGCCCCGGATGATCATGTCTTTATGTCGACCGGTGATGGAAAGAAACCCATCGGGATCCAGTATGCCAAGATCGCCGGAATGAAGCCATTGGTCTTTGTCCACGGCTTCGGCGGTGGCATCAGGATTGTTGTAGTAGCCCTTCATGACGTTGTAACCCCGGCAGCACACTTCCCCCTGGGTATTGGGGGGTAAAACTTCACCTGTTTCCGGGTCAATTATTTTGACTTCAATGTGGGGCAGGGCCTGGCCCACGGTTTCCACCCGTTTTTGAAGTTCATCATGGATGCGGGTATAGGTCATCACCGGAGAGCCTTCGGTGAGGCCATAGCAGATGGTGATCTCGGACATGTTCATCTTTTCAATGACCTGTTGCATGATCTCCACCGGGCAGTTGGAGCCTGCCATGATGCCGGTTCTAAGGCTGGAAAAGTCAAATTTGGAAAACAGGGGGTTTTCCAGCAGGGCAATGAACATAGTGGGCACGCCATAAAGGGCGGTACAGCCTTCCTGTTCCACCGATGCCATGACCAGCAGGGGATCAAATCCTTCCAGAATCACCATGGCGGTACCATGAGTCACAGCGGCAAGGACCCCCAGCACACAGCCAAAACAGTGGAACAGAGGCACGGGCAGGCATAGGCGATCTTTTTCTGAAAAATTCTGGTTTTCACCGATCCAAAAGCCGTTGTTGCCAATGTTGTAATGGCTGAGCATGACACCCTTGGGAAAGCCTGTTGTACCCGAAGTGTACTGCATGTTTACCACATCATGGGGATTTAAAGACGCTTGTCTTGCCTGATATTCTTCATCTGATACAATGGTGTTTAATCCCCGTATCTCCGGGATGGAGTACATGCCCCGGTGTTTTTCCTGGCCCAGGAAACAGACCCGTTTCAGGTGGGGGTATTTTTTTGATGAAATACTTCCCCGCTGCTGGTTTTTTAACTCGGGTAGCAATTCGTAAATGGTGTTGACATAGTCGGTGTCCTGGAAGCCATCAATGAGAAAAAGATTTTTCGTTTCTGACTGCTCAAGGAGGTAAGAAAGTTCCGCCTTTTTATAGCTGGTGTTCACCGTTAACAGGATAGCACCGATTTTGGCCGTTGCAAATTGCAGGGTAACCCAATAGGGAATATTGGTGGCCCAAATGGCAACCTTTTCGCCTTTTTTAATCCCCAATGCCATGAGCCCCTTGGCCATCTCATCCACCACTTCGGCAAATTGTCGGTAGGTGAGTCGAAAATTTCTATCCACATAGACAATGGCTTCATTGTCTGGATATTCCTTGACGGTTTTATCAAGAATTTGACCCAGGGTGATCTCCCTTAAGCCTTTTTGTGTTTCCATTTTATCATCTCCATGGTTGATGAACTCGTAAAAAA
>JASFYZ010000442.1:0-10456 GCA_045046665.1 Desulfobacterium sp. | reverse complement strand
CTATTTTGGCCTGCTCACATAGCATTAGTATGCTACGCAGTCCCAAATACGCGAATATGGGGCACTGGCCAAACATTTACATTACCAACCCGAATATTTACGACTTGGAAGGTGACTTCTCGGTTAAAAATTGAAAAGGCGAACCGGTCAATGACCGATTCGCCTTTTTATTTAGGGTCATTGACTGAAACGACAAGTTCGCCCACATTATTGCGGTTTCTCATAATTTAACCTTGTTATTTTTTAAAAATCGCAATAAAACGAGCCCAGGATGAGGAGACTCTAAAAACAAAAAATTCAACATTGCAAAGGTGGAGACCATGAGCCCAGACAATGAATGCAGAAAAACACCCCTTTACCAATGGCACAAAGAGAACGGCGGCCAGATAGTTGATTTTGCCGGCTGGGACATGCCGGTACAATATGCTTCAGGTGTCATTAAGGAGCACCTTGCCACCCGAAAATATGGCGGCCTGTATTGATGTATGACATGGCCCATGTGCTGGGCCTCATTGGCCCCCATTTTCAGGAGCCCTTTAAGGAGGGAGCAGATCTGGTCACCGGTTCCACCCATAAAACATTTTTCGGATCCCAGCGGGGGGTGGTGGGGTGTGCCTTTGATCAGGAGAATACACCGGAACACGAGCTGTGGCAGGCCATCCGCAAGCGGGCCTTCCCCGGCATGGTATCCAACCACCATTTGGGAAGTATGCTGGGCCTTCTGATCGCCGCCATTGAAATGAACACCTTTAAAGATGACTACCAGCGCCAGGTCATTGCCAATGCCAAGGTCTTTGCCCGGGCACTGAAAAAAGAGGGGCTGGATGTCCAGGGGGATACCGCCATTGATTTCACCCAGACCCACCAAGTCATCGTGGGGGTAGGGTACGCTAAGGGTGTTGCCGCAGCCCAGGCCCTGGAAAAAAGCAATATCATCTGTAATTACCAGGCCATTCCCAGTGATGAAGGGTTCACCGCCAGCTCAGGTATCCGACTGGGTGTCAGTGAGATGACCCGCTTTGGCATGAAAGAGTCTGATTTTGACTCCCTGGCCCGTATCATGGCCGACGTGATCCGCAACAAAGTGGATGCCTCTGGTGACGTGGAACAGCTCCGCAGCCATTTCCTTGACATGCATTACTGCTTTAATGACAATGAAATAATGGGCTTGAAAGAAAAATTTCTAAAATCCTTTTGAAAAAATCCTGACTTTGGCAAAAGAACCAAAAAAAATTTTGGATTCGCTTGCCCAAATAACACAAAAATCAGAGATAAAAATCTAAGACTGCTTTGGCTCCAGAGGTATTCCAGAAACGGGTGTCAAAGCATCCCAATAGAGGGTATCCCTTATTTTGGCTCCATCATCTTGCTCTTTAGAATGACACTTCCACCAACGATGGCCAAAACTTTATGCGACGACTTTTTGTCGGGTCTCCTTCTTTGTCTCATCAGTATTAGTCTTATCAGCGATATTTTCATAATATTCTTCTATATATTCATCAGGAAAATGGGTCCCCCGATGGAGTTCAAGTACCTGGGGCAATATCCGCAAAAAAGCATCCACGGCATTAGAGTCAAAATGACTTTCCCGTTCATTTTTCAAGATAGTTATGGCCTTGGCCAAAGGCATGGGCTTGAAACTTAAGGTTTCTTCTCCATCGTACTTTGGGTAATCCCTGGGTGAGGTCAAGGCATCAAACACATCAGCAACCGCCAGAATTTTTGATCCTAATGGAAATTCATCACCCTTCAGACCGTCCGGATACCCCTTGCCATCAATCTGTTCATGGTGACAGGCTGCGACAAAAGGCACTGTTTTAAGGTTTTCTGGAAAATAAAATTCCTCCAGTATGCTCTTGGTTTTTGACGGATGAATATTCATCTCACATCGCTCCTCAGGAGTGAATGGCCCATTTTTCAACAAAACACTATCTTTTACAGCAATTTTACCGATATCATGCAGAATGGCTGCATATTTTATGACTTCCTGATCCCTCTTCCCCAAATTCATTTCCTTGGCCATCAAAAGCGCATACTCGGTGACACGCAATGAATGCCCGGCGGTCAAGGGGTGCCTTGCGTCCACGGTGGCCGACAGCGTGCGAATGGAACTTTCAAAGGAAAGTTCCAATTTATCCATGAGAAAAGAATTTTCCAGGGCGATGCCCACTTGGGAAATAAGTCCTTTTAAAAAACTTTCATCCTCTTTGTCGAAAAATCCTCCATGAACCTTATTGATGACCTGTATGACCCCAATTGCTTTCCCTGCCCGATTACTTATGGGCATACAAATCATGGCTTTGGTTCTGAAGTTGTATTTAAGGTCGAACTCTCGGCTGAAATAAGGCAGCTCCCAAGCGTCCTTGACATTGATGCTTTTCCCGCTTGCTGCAACTTTCCCGGAAATTCCTTTACCCAACGGCAGGTGGATACCTTCAATTTGCTCGGCTGCTCTGGTCCAGATCTCCTGGTTTTTCTCATCAATGATATAAAGACTGGTTCGCTCGGCCTTCATGGCTTCGCTCAATTTATGAATAATTAAATGTAAAAGGCTATCAAGATCCAACTCTGAACTCAACTCTGCAGATATGGCTAAATGGGCGGACAAACGGGTGGATAATTTTTCACTAAGGGCTTTTTGCTCTTGAAGGAGATTTTTATTTTCATTCTGAAGTTTATCAATAATCCCACCTGCCAGTAAAAGAAAGGAGGCCCAGGCAACAATGTTAAAAAAAAGGCTGAATTTAGTTTGTTCAAACAAAAAAGAGGCTGGAGATAGAAACACAACGAGAATTACCCAGAAAATACATAAAAGTGCACCATAAATCGTACTGTTCTTCCTAAGAAAATAGGATGCAAACAGGACGGGGATATAGTAAAAATTTAAAAAAGCCAGCTTATAAGGGATAAAATAAATTATAATTGTGATACTTAAAAGAATGGTCAGCACAAAATATTGTTCAAAGTTATTGATGAAATATTGTTTTGCTTTTATCATTTTTATATTAAATTGTTCCTGTATTAAGTCCAGAATCGTATGCAAACAACAAATACTGACTTTGACCATCCTTCATCTATCACTCCAAGATGGAGGACAAAATAAAAAGAACATATAGCTGTCAAAGGATGTTTGAAGTATTTGAACGTACGGATCTCTATAAAGTAAAACATAGAATATTTCAAACAAATTGATAAAATTTGTCTTGGCTTTAAGGCCGACGATGATGATATTTCGATTCCAGAGCCAGCAATTTTTTCTTAATGGGAAGGCCACTGCCATATCCCACAAGCTTGCCGTCGGCACCGATGATCCTGTGGCAGGGAATGATCAGGGGAATTGGATTCCTACCGTTGGCGCCTCCCACAGCGCGACACGCCTTTGGATTTCCAATGGCTGTGGCAATATCCCCATAGGATGCCGTTTTTCCATAGGGAATCGCAAGCAATGCAGCCCACACCGATTTTTGAAATCGGGTACCTATGGGTGCCAGGATAAGATCAAAGGTTGTCACCTCCCCGTGTAAATAGGCATGAATTTGATCAAAAACCGGTTTTAGCCCCCTCTCATTTCGAATCCACATTTCTGGTATGCCCATGGGATGTTTTCCCTGCTGAAAACTGACATACTTTAATCCCTCATCGTCGCTTCCTGCCAGAATGGGACCGATGTCAGTCTTTTGAATATCATACTCCATAATACCTTTCCCCCACTCAATTCTGTTATCTCTAATTTGCTGTTTTCAATTGACATAAGTTGTGTATACATGTAAAAACATTGTCAGTCAAGAATCCTTGATTTCCAACGGAGGAACACAACATGTTTCAACTAACAATAGATCCCGGCAAATTAACCCTTAATCAATTACGCCGGATCATGGCCCAACCCGTCCAGGTGACCCTTGCCCCTCATTGCATGCACGCCATTGAACAGTCGGTGAAAACCGTCAGGGATGTGGTGGAGCAGGGCAGGGTGATATACGGCATTAACACGGGGTTTGGCCTGCTGGCCAACACCCTGATTCCCCATGACGAACTGGGGCATCTCCAGCGATCCATTGTCCTTTCCCATGCCGCTGGTATTGGTGAGTACATGAAGGATGCCACAGTACGACTGATGATGATACTGAAAATCAACAGCCTTGCCAGGGGATATTCCGGCATCCGTCTGGAAGTGATCAACGCCCTCATTGAATTGCTCAACCACGAGGTCTATCCCTGTGTGCCCCAGAAAGGATCTGTGGGTGCATCAGGGGATCTGGCCCCCCTGGCACACATGAGTGCTGTCCTCATTGGTGAAGGAGAGGCCTTTCACCAGGGAAAACAGATTTCAGGAAGAGAGGGACTTAAAATTGCCGGGCTTGAACCCATTGCCCTGGGAGCAAAGGAGGGGCTGGCGCTACTCAACGGCACCCAGGCATCCACGGCCTTTGCCCTTGAAGGACTGTTTGGCACAGAAAATTTATTTGCCGCGGCCATGGTCACCGGAGGTCTCAGTGTGGAAGCGGCCCTTGCAAGCCGCCGCCCCTTTGAAGCCATGATCCATGAAGTGCGAGGCCATGCCGGTCAAATAGACACCGCAGCCAATTATCGACGTCTGCTGGATCGAAGTGAAATCGGCACCTCCCATGCCAATTGTGAAAGTGTTCAGGACCCCTATTCACTCCGGTGTCAGCCCCAGGTCATGGGGGCCTGTCTGGATCAGATTCGTCATTCAGCCGCCATCCTGAGCATTGAGGCCAATGCCGTCTCTGACAATCCCCTGGTGTTCAGCGACACTTGCGACATCATCTCCGGTGGTAACTTCCATGCCGAACCCGTGGCCATGGCAGCGGACAATATGGCCCTGGCCATCTCAGAGATTGGCGCCCTTTCAGAAAGACGCCTGGCACTGCTCATAGACACCCACATGAGCAAGTTACCGCCATTTCTGGTGGAAAAAGGGGGACTGAACTCTGGTTTCATGATTGCCCAGGTCACTGCGGCTGCCTTGGCCAGTGAGAACAAATCTCATGCCCATCCGGCATCGGTGGACAGCCTTCCCACATCCGCCAACCAGGAAGACCACGTCTCCATGGCCGCCTTTGCCGCACGACGGCTGGGTGAAATGGTTGAAAACAGCGTGGGTGTGGTGGCCATTGAACTCCTTGCCGCATGCCAGGGCATTGATTTCAGGGCACCGTTAAAGACCTCAACCTTGCTGGAGCAGGCCAAGGCCATCTTGCGCAAGGAGGTGAGTTTTTACGATCAGGATCGCTATTTTGCGCCGGATATCAAAAAAGCTGCGATCCTTGTGGAATCAGGGGTATTTAACCCGCTGGTCACCCAGGACCTGCTGCCAAGCTTTATATAACTTTGGAACACCATTAATATCCCCTAAAAAGTAGTTGACATTTTTTGAAAAAGTATCAACCAATGCCCCCGCTATTCGCTTCCTTTTGAATGGCGGGGAAGGGCAGCGAGTGGCCATCGGCAGGGAACTTTTAACAAGCCCGGCCATGCTGCTCATGGATGAGCCCTTTGCCTCCCTGGATCATGACCGCAACAGGAAGTCCTTCCATTTATTCGGCGTATGTGCCGTAAATTTTCTCTGCCCAGTTCTTCAGACATACGGAGCAATAAATAACATATGATTATAAAACGAACAGGATCAGCCATCGCCCCCAGCCCTTTATATCAACAGGTAAAGGACCATATCCTGGGGAAAATTGAGACAGGGGAGTGGACGCCGGACATGAAAATTGACTCTGAAAACAGCCTGGTGGAAACCATGGGGGTTTCACGCATGACCGTGAATCGTGCTCTTCGTGAACTGACAGCAGATGGCAAATTGGTTCGTCTCCAGGGAGTGGGAACTTTTGTTGCCCGTCAGAAACCACAGTCTGACTTACTGGAAATCCGGTCAATCGCCAGAGAGATAACAGAAAGGGGGGGGGAACACTCCTGCGACATCCATCTATTACAACAAGAAAAAGCCTCCCCGAAGGTGGCATTGGAAATGACTCTTGAAGCAAACGCGCCTGTTTACCATGCCATCATGGTTCACAGAGACAACGGCATCCCCATTCAGCTGGCCGATCGCTATGTTAACCCTGTTATGGCTCCGGATTTTTTAAAACAGGACTTTACCCGAATCACCCCCAGTGATTATTTGATGGGAATATCTCCTGCAATGGAGGTGGAGCATGTCATTGAAGCAATGATGCCGGACAAATGGAGCAGCGATCTTTTGGAGATTTCCCGCACAGAGCCTTGCCTGATCCTCCACCGCCGAACTTGGGTAAACGATAAAGTGGCAACCAAAAACCGCTTCATTTACCCGGGATCACGTCATAAAATTGGGAGTCGTTTTGCCCCCCCGGGAACGTTGCTTGCGAAATAGTGTCTGAACGAAAACCTGAAAACCGGTTTCACGTGAAACATATCTGATCAGAAATCATCAAAGGGAAGGATCTGATTCGACCGAACCTCTTGTTGATGGGCTTGTCTTTTTTTGCTATTTATATTTATCGACTGGTGAGCAGAATCAATATGATTGGGTCTGTCCGACAGGTCAGAATATTCCTCTGCTGCGTCATAAAGCTCTTGGCGGTCATAATTTTCTGGATGGCTGTCATTGACTTGGCGGTTGCTTTGAAGGTTTTTGCCGGTAATAACTATCACCAACTCATTCACATAATCCTTGAGTTGCTGGGCCTGGGCATTCATCTCCTCCGACGCAGAAGCAGACTCTTCTGCATTTGCGGCATTTCGCTGAACCACCTTATCCATTTCATTTATGGCAACATTGACCTGTTCAATGCCATTTGACTGCTCTTTTGATGCCTGGGATATCTCAGAAACAAGGTCGCCGACCTTAGCGGTACTTTCTGCAACTTTCATAAAAGCCTCATTGGTGGTGGACACCAAAACAGACCCATCATTGACTTTTGTCACGGTGCCTTCTATGAGGGCAGAAGTGTTCTGGGCAGCATTCGCAGCCCTCATGGCAAGATTTCGAACTTCATCTGCAACCACGGCAAAACCCGCCCCGGCTTCTCCAGCCCGGGCCGCTTCGACAGCAGCGTTAAGTGCCAGTAGATTTGTCTGAAAGGCAATTTCATCAATTGTTTTGACAATCTTTGAGGTCTCTTCGCTGGCTTTTGAGATATCTTCCATGGATGCAATAAGCTGGTTCATGGACTGATCCGCCTGACTAACCACCCGGTTTGCGTCTTTCATGAGATCATTGGCAATTTGGGCATGTTCTGCATTGCTTTTTGTCATGGACGACATTTCTTCCATGGAAGCAGATGTCTGTTCTATGGAAGCCGCCTGCTCAGAAGCCCCTTCTGCAAGGCTCTGGCTTGCTGAAGACACCTGTTCCGAGGCTGAGGCCACTTGATCTGAACCGTCATTTAAACCCATGATGATGCGTTTGACCGGACCTGTAATACTGCGTGTCATGAAAAAAGCCACCAACGCACCCACAAAAATGGCCAAAAGCAATCCTATCACCATGATGGTTGATGACCTGGAGAGAGAGTTCATTGCATTTGTTGCAATGGTGTCAGTTGCGTCCATCCCCCCATCAGCGATTGTGACACAGGCATTTGTTACGATTTTTCCTGCCACCTCTATCTGGATTCCGGCACTCTGCAGGGCTATCCAGTTTTTAATAAAATCCGCCATGGCAACTTTATATGCGGTGACGGCGGCTTGAACATTCTTGATTTTTTTAATATTTTTATCAAGACGGGTATTTGATTCAAGATCTTCCAACAGCTCGTCAATATGGTTAAAATTTTTCAGGGTTTCTTGCATTATCCCGGGATCTCGTAGAAGCTGTGATTTTAAAGCACTTCTTTTGGTTGCACTACCAAAATCCATAATTTCATTGAGAATCGCAATTTTTATTTGCCTTTCAAGCATTTCCCAGGCAAAATTATCCTGTTGAACTTTTAAAAAAGAATCGCAATTTTTCACATAAATGTTGGCGTTTTGATCCATCTTCATTCTTAAAGAATCCAGGATATCAACCTCCGCCATCATGCCTTTTTTATGCTCTTTACCAAATTGCTTCATTGCTTTTTGATATTCCCTGGCAGACAAATCCAAACACTTAAATTTATACAAATTATTTTTAGAATGAGAGAACTTTTTCAGCTCTGAAAGCAACCCGGGAACGGCACCAATGGTCTTGATGGCATTCTCCATGAGTGTGGGATCGTCCAATGCCTGGGATTTAAAATTCATCACCCTTGCGGTGGTCCCGATATACATAAGCTGATTGAAAATTTTGATTATTTCTTGACTCGATTTGATATTTGTCTTGAAGCGTTCGTCCTGCTCTGCCAAAAACGCATTGATTATTTTCATGTATTGTTCGGCTGAGACATCCAGGCTCTTTCTGTTTTCAGCAAGCCCTGAACTTAATTGAACACTTTGTTTAATGAGTCTCTCATACTCATTTGTGGCCTTGGTGGCAATTTGGATTTGTTGTTTGAGATCCTTAAGATTGGGAGATGCAGCTTCGAGATCGCGGGCCTGTTCAAGGCTTTTTTTTACCGCAGTGAGTGCCGCCTGGGCATTGTCATGGTATTTTATTTCCTCGGTAAATCCATACCCTCTCATCTCATACATTAACCGGTTAGCTGCACCTTTGAGCGCAACCGCCACTCGAACCTCAGGGATATATTCCTGGGACAGCATGCCACTCTGGGTTTTAACTTTGTTCATGTTCCAGATGGAAGCTGACCCAAGTGATATTGAGATGATTATTAAAAAGGCAAAACCCGATGAAATTTTTACTCCCAAGCTCAAATTTCTCATATGAAAATCTCCTTGTAATCTTGTGTATCATAAAAAGAACAAGCAGGGGGTTGGTCATAACATGGGCCACTCTGGGGAGGGGTCAGGCCTGCTTTATTGACACTTTTACTTAAGTTTTCCTTTAAATACAAGCCTGACCCAATTTTTTCTCTAATTTCTCAGCAACAAATGCAAAATTTTCTGACAATCAACACAATTCTTATATTTGATCCAGAATGGCCAGCACTTCAGCACATTTTTCCCTGGAACGTTTTTCCATGACGTCGGCTTCTTCAAGAATTTTCACCTTATACGCCTCATCATGGACATCCTTGATATTAATCAAAACATTCTGGTAAGCCCCCCAGATACCAGTTTCCAGGGCTCTTGCACCCACTTGGGTATCAGATTTTGATGCGGGGTTTCCATACCGGGCCACTTCACACAAGGCATCCCAGGCCCCATCCCCCAGACGCATGGTGCCCAGGGGCACATTGATAGCGGTTTTAAGTCCCGCCTGCATTTTGGCAATTCGAGCCTCTTTTTCAACATCTGTTCCTCTTGGCATGCGAAGCCCCTCCATGTACTCGTTAAAGGCGGAGGTGTCAGCGTCAATCATGGGAATTAACTTTTGGGTCAATTCATGGAGAGTGGGAATGGTTTTACGCATGTGAAGATCTACCGATTCAAACTTTCTCACGCCCTGGGTGAGTTTGGCCACCATGGAACCAAGACCCGTTCCCACAGCCGCCATGGCAGCAGAGGCAGATCCGCCGCCGGGTGCTGAGGTCCGGGCTGCAATCTCTTCAATAAATCCCCTCACTGTCAGGTTGGCCAGGGGCTCCTCCGGTGGTTCTGCCACAATATATTCAATAACCTTGTCCTGGGGATTAAATGTTGCCACGGAGTTAAGCCCCAGGCGCTCAATGGCCAGGCGAACCTTTTGATCTTCTTCATAGACAAAAAGATTTTCTTTTTCAATGTAATAATCCGCTGCCATGATCAAGGATTCCAGGGGAACAATACCCACAATCTCAGAACCAGCCACGGCAATATTCAAGGCTTTTGCCTCTTCTTTCACCGCCTCAAACAGCACATGGATGGGGGTAACATTGTAGTTGTTAAGATTTACAGTTACCTGGGCCATGTTGTATTCATCCACAAACCAGCCCATGCCCTTTAACTCTTTTAAACGACCGGGTTGATCCTCCCCCCGTCCTGCTTCCCGCAAATTCAACGCAATGCGATGGGCCTGGTTGGAGGTACCCAGAATATTCACATTGTAGGCAATGAGAAACATGCGGGCACCCGTGGCAGTAATCCCCCAGGTGGGGACAAACTCCGAGGGACCAAAATCAGGTTTCCATCGGGGATCTTTCAGTCGCTCTTCCAGGGCTTCATATTCACCCTTCCGGACATCGGGAAGTTTACGTCGATAATCGTGCTCGGCTGCTTCTTCATAAAGGAAAAAGGGAATTTCCAATTCGTCAGCGGCTTTTTTGGCAAACTGTTTTGCAATGTCAGCACACTCTTCCATGGTGACATTGGCCACGGGGATAAACGGGCAGACATCCATGGCACCAAACCGGGGATGTTCTCCCTTGTGGAGACGCATGTCTATTGTCTCCTTGGCCACCCGGGCAGCCGCCACAGCACCTTCAATGACGCT
>JASFYZ010000441.1:0-3500 GCA_045046665.1 Desulfobacterium sp. | reverse complement strand
CCGGGCCCTGGCTGGCATCAATATTCCCCCCCGGTATGCCCAGACCATCCGCATTGATGCGTCCAAGGGGGAGCTTGCCTTTTACGAACGACTGGAATCCCTGATCATGGCCTTGAACGCCACCCATAAGGGACGGGGGCGACTCATCACCAAAAATCTTCTGGCCCAGGCAGGGTCTTCTCCCAAAGCGGTGGAAGGTGCACTTGTTAACATGCTGGAAAAAAAGAGCTATACAGATGCCCATGAAAAGGAGCTGCGGGCATTAAAAAAATTGTGCAAAACCACCCTGGATACCCCCAAAAACAAGGCCCTTTTAAAGCTGATTCAGTCTTCCCGGGAAAAAATTATTGTTTTTGTTAAATACCGGGGCACCCTGGATCATCTGTGTGAATTCATGGAACGGCATGATATTCCCCTGGCCCAGTTCCACGGCCAGATGAACAATCGAAAAAAAGATCAAGAGATTGAGGCCTTTCAAAACGATAAACAAGTGCTGCTCACCACTGAGATCGGCGGGGAAGGGCGCAATCTTCAGTTCTGCTGCCGCATGGTCAACTACGATCTTCCCTGGAATCCCATGAAGATTGAGCAGCGCATTGGCCGTATCCACCGCATTGGCCAGGAAAAAGATGTCCATATTTTTAACTTCTGTGGCGTTGGTAGCATTGAAGAGTACATCCTTGATATTCTGGATCGTAAAATCAACATGTTTGAGATGGTGGTGGGGGAGATTGACATGATCATCGGCCGCATCCGGGGGGAAAAAGAGTTTGATGAGCTGGTCTATGATATCTGGCTTGCGGCTCAATCACCGGAGGAGAGAAAAAAAGGCTTTAACGCCCTTGGCACAAAAATGAAACGGGCCAGAAGTGGGTACGAAAAAACCCGGGAACTGGATGAAAAATTGTTTGGAGACAACTATGAGTTATAGTACCCGCTTTCCAGGACAGGAGGGGGAGCTTCTCTCCTTTGTCTGCCGATTTTTGGAAGAGAAGGGCGCTCTGGGAGAACCCGGGGAGAACAGGGTGGATATGCTGCTTCCTTCGGATCTGGCCTCAGCACTGGATTTGGAAGAGTATATTTCCCTTGTGCCGGGATCCACAGATGACACGGGGGCTGAAAAAGTTGGTAGAAAAAAGTACCCCATCCATTTTGGATCACCCATTCTGGACAAAATTTGCTCTATCACAGGTTCAAACCCGCCTCTGACCCAATTGTCTCTCTCCTTTGATTACCTTAAAAAGGGGGGGTATGATGCCCTTATTGCCAATCAGTTTGATTTCCATAAAGCCAAGGGAACCGTTGCCGGAGACGCGCAAATAAAAACCCATTATGCCATTCTCACCTTTAAATACCTTGCCCAGAGCGATGAACAAAAAGAGGGGCTGATGGACCTTGCGGTGAACATGGAAACCGGGGCCGTGGTTACAGGTATGGTGGATCACCTTGCCGCTGTTGGAAAAAATTATGAATCACACATTTCCCTGGACTATTCCCGGGAGAAAATTGACAGGCTTCTCAAGCTGACCCGTATTTATGTGGCACAAGGGGTGGAAGAGACCCTGTCGGACTATAAAAAAAGCATGGCCCGACGTTTTAAAAGGGATGTCCAGCGTCTCCGGGAGTACTATGAAGCCCTAAGAAAGGAGATGGAAGACAGCCTTGCAAGGAGTGGGGTATCCCCCCGCTTGATAGAGGAACGCAGGGCAAAAATTGCCATGATTCCAGACGAGCTTGCTGCCAAAGAGCAGGATATCTTAAACAAGTACAGCATTCGCATCAAGGTCTCACTGGCTGCGGTCATGGCCATATCCACCCCGGCGGTGAAGGTGTTCTTCAATGCCGTGACCGGAAGACAAAAAAAGGAGCTTTCCTTTATTTACAACCCTGTCACCAAATTAATGGACCCCCTGGTGTGTGACACCTGCGGGCAAAGCATGTATCGCATTGCATTTTCCGAGGGGCTTGAGCTTGTCTGTTCCCATTGTCAGTAAAACATTACAATTTTTAACAAATCTGAAGATCAGGACAAAACTGCTGGGCGGTTATACCCTGATTTCCGTGCTGGCTATCTTTCTGGGTGGTGCGGTGATCTACCACCAGGTTCGTATCACCATCGAAGCCAATATTGAAAGTGAATTGACCAATGCCACGGCTGCCATTCAGAACATGGTTCGAACGGCAGCAGCCACTTCCATTAAAAATCATCTCAGGGCCATTGCAGAAAAAAACAAAGAAATTGTAACGAACATTTACGGGGATTTTTTCAAGGGCTTGATTACGGAAGAGGAGGCCAAACTTCTGTGCCGGAAAATACTCTTCAGCCAGTCCATTGGTAAAACCGGATATATTTTTTGCGTCAATTCCTCGGGGATAGCCATTGAACACCCCAATCCGGGGGTGGCCGGAAAAAAATTTTTAAACCGGGAATTTGTCAAGAAGATGATACAAATGAAAACCGGCTATCTTGAGTATGACTGGAAAAACCCCGAAGATGCGGCGTTAAAACCCAAATCCATGTACATCTCTTACTTTAAACCCTGGGACTGGGTCATTGCGGCCTCCTCCTATCGGGAAGAATTTGCAGAACTGATCAATATTTCTGATTTCAGGAAAAGCATCCTGAGCCTGACCTTTGGAAAGAGCGGTTATACGTATATAAAGGACAGCCTTGGTAATCTTATTGTTCATCCGTTTATAACCGGTAATTTTTTTGATGCAAAGGACAAGGACGGCACATATTTTGTTCGCAATATCTGTCGTCTTAAAAATGGAAAAACCGTCTATACCTGGAAAAATCCGGGGGAGACTGTTGAGCGGGAAAAAATGGTCATTTTTAAATATATTCCTGAATATGACTGGATTGTGGCATCCACCACATACATGGACGAGATTTTTGCCCCCTTAAAGACCGTTCGAAATATTATTTTCACCATTGGTCTCTTGATTTGCATTTTGGTTTTTTGTACATCTCTGTGGATTAACACCACCGTTATCCTACCTTTGCAAACCCTTATGAAACAATTTGCCATGGGCGCATCCGGGAATTTCAATATTCGCATGCCCGTGAAGTCCACGGATGAAATCGGACAGCTTGCAGATTATTTTAATAAATTTATGGATACCTTGAACAATTATGCCACCAACTTACGTTTGGAGATGAACCAGCACAAAATGACGGCCCAGGCCCTTCGGTCCAGCGAAGAAAAATACCGCACCATTCTGGAGCGCATGGAAGAGGGTTATTTTGAGGTGGATCTGTCTGGATCTTTCAGCTTTTGTAACCATGCCATGGGCAGAATGCTGGGGAAAAAGGAAAAAGAGGTCATCGGCATCAGGATCTACAACTGCATGAATCTTAAAAATTGCAAAGCCCTGGAAAAAATTTTTACCATTGTAAGACAGTCCAGCCGGGCAAAGCAATTGTCTGACCTGGAATTAATTAAGGCGGACGGCACCCTTTGTACGGTGGAAGCCTCGGTATCTTTGAGAAGATTTTC
>JASFYZ010000440.1:0-4096 GCA_045046665.1 Desulfobacterium sp. | reverse complement strand
CGCTGGCATTTTACCCGATAATGACACTTTTGAAGGGCTTTCAATATTTTGCGGTATTTTTTTGTACCTTTTTTAGCTTTTGAAAGCCGCCGTTGCAATCGCTGAAGTTGCTTTTCTTTTTTTCTAAGATACTTGGGGATAGAAACTTTAGAACCATCAGAAGCATAGAAAAAATCAATCAACCCCATATCAATACCCACAGGTGGCAGCAGGTCTTGTTTAGGCTCCATTACGATGGAAAACTCAACGGAGAAACAAGCAAACCATTTACCAGCATCTTTGGTTATTATCAGAATTTTAATTTTTGCATCTCCAGGGATCTCACGGTGATACACAATCTTTATCTTGCCAACTTTGGAAACAAAAACACTGGAACCCACAGGGTGTTTTTGATACTGCGGAAAGGTGATGCTATCCCATTGCCCCCGTTTTTTGAATCTCGGAAAACCGGGAGTCTCACCATTTTTTATGCGTCTGAAAAAAGCTTGATACCCATTATCAAGACGTCGAAGAACGTCTTGCAGCACCTGGGAATGAACAGATTTGAACCATGGACGTTCCTCTTTAAGTGCGGGAAGATTGTTCTGTTGTTGATTGTAAGAAATTGTTGTTTCGTCTTGCAGGTATACTTCAATGCGTTCTGCCAGACTCCAGTTGTACAGATGCCTGCACATGGAAAATTGATTTTCCAGTGTGGAAATTTGAGATCTGGTGGGATAAATGCGGTATTTGAAAGACTTTTTAATCAACAATTCCATATTCATTTACCTTGGCTTTCAACGTATTTTTTCAGGTCATCCAGTGAGACTTGTCCCACGGATGCAAGAAAGTATGAAGGAGACCAGAATTTACCTTTCCAAAGGACTTTTTTTACTTCTGGAAATTCTTTCCTTATCATACGAGAAGTCACAGACTTCAAACTATTGATAAACTTGGACAGGGTAACCGACGGTTTTGATGCAAACAAGATATGGATATGATCCATGTCCGTCTCTTGCTCGATGATGTTTACATCAAAATTTAAGGCAATGTTCACCACAATAGATTTTAGTCTTTCAGATACTAAATCTGTCAGCACCTTACGTCGATATTTTACACAAAACACAAGGTGGAACTGAATGCAATAAACTGAATGAGCACCCTTATCAATTTTGTATCTCATGACAAACATATTACAACTAACTGAATATAATGTCAACTCACGAAAACATACCTATTCATCCCCCACCGAATCTTTGATTCGGAAGGGGACTTCTCGGCAGGAAAGTTAAAAAAAATTCAAACAAAACCAATGCCGGTGTTTTAACTGTCCTGGCAGCCTCTTTTTTCTACTCCTTTGGGGCAGTTGCGGATAAACTGGGCGTAATGACCGGAGATATATTTGTTTACACCTTCCATCTCTCCTTTTATATGTTGATATTCCACCTGGTGAGAGTACTCTGGCAGCGCCAGACACGCCGGGTCATCTCTGAAATCAAATACAACCCCAAAAGCATTCTCCTGGGGGGCATCATCATGCTACTGTCTTTCATCACCTTTCGCCTGGGGTTAGAAGAGGCCCAGGCCAGCTATGCATCGGCCCTCCGCCAGGTGAGCACCCTCTTTGGCATCTGCATTGGATTTTTGTTTTTCAGGGAACGGGTGGGACTGAACAGAATCCTGAGCTCCATACTCATCGTGGCCGGGGCCATCCTCATCAAAATCGGCTGAATCCTGCCCCAGGCAAAACTGAACCCAAAAAGAATCTAAGACCCTTGCCCAAACAACACAAATTGGCCGAAATCAGACCCACCCCCCAAAATTCATATTGACCCCTGTTTCAAGTTTGTTTATTATTTTCCGGAGATTACCTACTCTGGTGTTTTTTTAAAACACCGGATCACCTTGATAAAGGATAAAAAACAGATATGAGCGGTTTTCCAATTTTTATGGTACGACTGATCCTGGGTATGGCCTTTGGCGTTTTATTAACAAAAATTTTCCGCCCGGAGTGGACCATCTTCCACGGTTTGGCCCTGGGTGGAGGGCTTGTGGCAGGTGCATACCTCATGGGAATGGTGCGACAACGAAACTCAAAAAAATAGAGAGGAAGACACAGTGGACCAGATCATATTGGGAACCGCCGGCCACATAGACCATGGCAAAACAAGCCTCATCCGGGCCTTGACAGGCATTGAAACCGACCGGCTCAAGGAGGAAAAACAGCGGGGAATCACCATTGAGCTGGGGTTTGCCTCCATTCCCCTGGAAAACGGTGAGGTGGTGGGCATTGTGGATGTTCCCGGCCATGAAAAATTTGTCAAAAACATGGTGGCCGGGGCCAGTGGCATTGACATTGTTTCCATGACCATTGCCGCCGATGAGGGAGTGATGCCCCAGACCCGGGAGCACATGGAAATCTGCACTCTCATGGGGATCAAACACGGTTTCATTGCCATGACCAAGATCGACTTGGTGGATGAAGAACTCATGGAACTTGCCATGGAGGATATCCTGGAGTTTACCCAGGGCACCTTTCTGGAGGATGCCCCCATCATCCCTGTCTCTTCCACCACCGGGGAGGGTCTTGAAAATTTTAAAAAAATTCTCAATGAGCTATGTCATAAAATCCCCCCCCGGACCCCTTCCCCCATTTTTCGACTGCCCGTGGATCGGGTGTTCTCCATGAAGGGGTTTGGCACGGTGATCACCGGCACCCTGGCATCGGGCAAGGTGAATGTAGGGGACGATATAATGATCTTCCCCTCCCACGTCACCTCCAAGGTCCGGGGCATACAGGTCCATGGCAACAGTGTGGACACGGTGACGGCAGGTTCCCGCACCGCCATCAATTTCCAGGGACTGGACCGGGAAACCATTGACCGGGGCGACATACTTTCCACCCCGAACACCCTGCACCCCAGCTACATGGTGGATGCCGAACTTCTCTTTCTCTCCAGCAATGCCAAGCCAGCCAAACCCCGCACCCGGGTGCGGTTTCATTCCGGTACCAGCGAAGTGTTCGGATACATGGTGCTCCTGGATCGGCCGGAATTCACCCCGGGTGACACCGCCTGTGTACAGCTCCGTCTGGAAACGCCGGTGTGCCTAATGAAGGGCGACCGATTCGTCATTCGCAGCTACTCCCCGGTGAAAACCATTGGCGGCGGCCAGATCCTCAACCCCGTTGCCAGAAAACACAAGCTGGCTGACACCCAGGCCATTGAGGGGATGACCTGCCTCATGGAAGATGATCTTGAAATGATTCTCTCCTATTTTGCGGAACAGGGTAAATTCACCGGTGTCTCCTTTGCTGATTTAAGAATAATGACCAGCATTCCGGATAAAAAGCTGGGGGCCACCCTGCAAAAAATGCTGGCCAACCGGCGTCTCATCCAGACCGATAAAGAGCAACGGATTTACATCCATGGAGCCCTTTTTGACACCATTGCCCAGGAGGTCCTGGAACGTCTTGCCACCTATCATAAGGACAATCCATTAAAGGAAGGCATGCCCAGCCAGGAACTAAAGTCCAAATTCCGGGCCTTTAACGACAAAGATTCAAAGCTCTTTCCCCTGATCATTGCAAGGCTAACCAAAGAGGACAAAGTGGTCCAGAATAAAGGAAGCATTCGTCTTTCCCAGCATGAAGTGGCATTGCAGGTGGATGAGCAGGAAGTCAGAGAAAATTTCCTCAAGACCTACCAGAACTCTGGGCTCACCCCGCCCTTTTTCCGCACCATCTGCCAGGATCTGGAGGTGGATCAAAAGGTGGCAAGGGGGGTGCTTCAAATTCTCATTGATGAAAAACGCATTATCAAAACCAAGGACGATCTTTACTTTGATGCAAAGGCCATCAAAAACATTGAAGATGAACTTGTGGCATTCCTGCAAAAATCCGGAGAAATCACCACGCCCCAGTTCAAGGACATGGCAGGCATTTCCCGTAAATTTATCATCCCCCTGATTGAATACTTTGACTCCATCAATCTCACCATCCGTGTGGGGGATACCCGGCAGTTACGGAAAAAAAGTTAGATTTAGGCATCCATCATATGAGCTAAAAAGTAATTTGCACTTTTTAAAGGAATCGGTCTTAAATAAATTGCCCATTTTG
>JASFYZ010000439.1:0-11482 GCA_045046665.1 Desulfobacterium sp. | reverse complement strand
GATTAAGAACGTAGGGGCAGAATCTATTTCTGCCCCATGTTGTGGGCAAACCAAGAGGGACTTTCAATCTTCGTTGTGGGCAAAACCAAGGTCAGAAGATGGTCGCCCGTGGCGGTCATATGAATCAATAATGGGGTGGTTTTTCGTCCGCCGGGCCATCACTGCCTGGAATGAAATTTGAAAACTCTTGGGTACGTCTTAAAACAAGCTCACATATGGCACCAAGACGTTCAATCTCTTGCTGCTGCTCGTAAATCACCTCATTCAGCTCTTTGATGGTCTTTTCCTGAAATGCAATTTTCATCTCAATCTCCATCAGCCGCTCTTCGTTCATTTTATTTCCTATACTTCATTGTGAGTCTTGGTTCCAAGTGCCCCATTTTTAATAGAGTCACGCCTTGGATATGAACTTCCTGGTTTCTGTATTGACCTTTACCATTTCACCGGGTTCAAGGTATTCTGGGACCTGTATCTCAACCCCATTGGACAGGGTGGCAGGTTTAGTCCGAGCCGTTGCACTGGCACCCCTCATCCCCGGTGCCGTCTCTGTCACTTCAAAAATAAGGGAAGATGGAATCTCAAGAGAGACCATGTTTTCATCAATGATGGTGGCTATAAGCCCTTCCATTTCATCGGAAATCCACACCAGTTCATCCGCTATATCCTCGCTGGAGATCATATACTGGTTATAGTCTTCCTTGTCCATAAACACATGCAGATTTCCATCGGGATATAGGTATTGCACCGATCGTTTCATAAGATCTACCTCGGGGAGCATATCATTCCCCTTAAAGGTATCTTCATATTTCTGACGGGTTTTTACATTGTTGAATCTGAATTTGTAAAGGGTGACAGCCCCCCTTGCCGTTGGGGATTTCACAGTAATATGTTTTAGCACGTAAGGGTCACCGTTGATTTCCACCACATGGCCTTTTTTTAAATCACACGCATTGGGCATTCTTTTTTGTACTCCTAAAAACGATTAAACAACCAGGCATGCTTCATTCACTGATTGCAGGTAAATTGAAATCTTTATGTTTTAATGTCTAAAAATCGGCCAATATGCATAAGTCCCTATCCGACTTTTTAGAGGTTCATTTGTTTTGATCCTTCAACAAATCACTAAGTCCGGCAAAGGGATTGTCAGAAAAATCATTATCCGAATCCGCATCACGGCTGCTGGATGGTGTGGGATCATAGGCATCGGCAACCAAATCCCGGGAGTGCTCATTTTCATGGCAATAAATGCATAGCAGCTCCCAGTTGCTGCCGTCTGGCGGATTGTTATCATGGTTATGATCTTTATGGTGCACGGTGAGTTCTTTAAGATTTTTTCCATCGAACTCACGACAACAGTGGCCACATATCCAGGGGAATATTTTGAGGGCGCGTTCCCGATAGGTTTTTTCACGTTCCCGCTGGCTGCGGATCATTTCCGATACTGCTATGGTCCCTGATTTTTTTGCGGCCATGTGATATCTCCTCCTTGTTTTGATATTCTTATATGAAACTCCGTCTTACAACTCGCCGCTTCGGCCACGGGGCATTTCAATGTTTATGAAGTTTACTAATTATGTTCATAATTATCAAGTCCAATAGAGCTGGCTCTATTAATTCTAATTCCTTGACACTGACCGTTCACCTATAATAGATGTGGGCCTGATTCAATTTTCGGCTTTCCAGTGGATTTGTATGTTTCCTATAAAATCCCATCAGAAAAAGACACCATTAAAAGCTGCCAATAATGCAATCTTGCGCCCCAATGGTAAAATTTAAGGATAATCCATGGAAAATATAGAAAGCCTGACCTTACGTCTGCAAGAGTTGGAAAAGGCCATCACTGAAACAAAAAAAAGACTGCCGGCCCATTCCACCAAGCCTCCGGTCATGATGGACCTTCTGGCCCTTGAGGATGAATACCACGAAGTTTTATCCAAAATACGATCATTAAACCTCAATGATCAAGTAAAAGAAAAAGAATAACGGCGAGCCATGACAGAACTAAAAACAGAACTTCCCCAGCGCTATGCAAACAGGGCCAGTGTGAATACCATCCGGGAGGCCTTTGATTATATCAGCCGGTACAGGGGAAAAACCTTTGTGCTGAAGATTGAAGACAGCCTCATCGGCAATCCCCTGTTTCCGTTGCTCATGAAGGACATCATCCAACTCCATGACATCGGTATCCAGCTTATCATTGTCACCGGTACCCGGGCCACCATCACCAGAAATCTTGAGGCTGCCGGCATAGAGAGCACCTTTGTCAAAGGCATCCGCATCACCCCGGATACCGTTCTTCCCCACATCAAACTGGCCGCCATGGAGGTGGTTCAGACCATTATCTCCCACCTTGCCGCAGGTGGTGCCAACGGCATCATGGGTAACTGGACCAAGGCCCGTTCATTGGGGGTATGCAACGGCATTGATTTCCAATGGACAGGTCAGGTGGAAAAAATCAAATCAGATATTGTCCACAAACTACTGGCCCAGGATTTTATTCCGGTATTGTACAACATCGGTCTCAATGCCAAGGGCGACTGCTACAATCTAAACTCCAACCAGATCACCCGACAGCTGTGTCTGGACCTGGACATTGAAAAGCTTTTTTTCATCCGGTCCCAGGATGCTTTGCCAACAAAGGAATTGACCATTCCACCGGGGGCCCAGGTGCATCCCAATGGAGAAATTTTCTCCAACATTGATTTGGGTCATGTGGATTTTATCCTCAATAATAATAAAAGCGTTTTAAGCCTTGAAAATCAGGAATTATTGGCGCATGCCAAAGCGGTGATATCCAGGCCCAATGGGGTCAACCGGGTCCACATCATAGACGGAAAAAAGGAAGGCAGGCTGCTCCAGGAAGTTTTCACCAGCGTGGGAGGGGGGACCATGATTTATGGGAACCGCTATGCCCACATCCGCCAGGCCAAATTTGATGATGTAGCCGAAATCATGCACCTCATGGACGGATATGTCCAAAAAGGGAATCTGGTCATGCGCACGGACCTGGACATTAAGAATCAGATTGACAACTACTATATTTATGAAGTGGATCATGCCATATATGGGTGCGGGGCCCTTTACGAACAGGGGTATGGATGGGGAGAAATCGGTGCCATTGCCGTGAATCCGGCCTATAAATCCAAGGGAGTGGGCCAGGGTATCATGCAGTATCTTATACAGAATGCCCATACAAAGAAATTAAAAACCCTTTTTCTACTCACCACCCAGGCGGCGGACTGGTTTCTTGAATTTGGCTTTATCCAGGGCCGCCCGGAAGATTTGCCGGAACATCGCAAAAATAATTATAACATGGAACGAAATTCCAGGGTGTTATTGCTGGAGCTTTAGGGCCTTGATTTTTTTCATATAATGGGCTTTCATGTCGGTCTCAAATTCTTCGTTTGAACTATAAGACCGGCCAAAGACGTCCTGCCACAGAGACTTGTCTTCCATGCACATATAAAAATACACCGCTTGTTTCCATTCCTTTGAGAACCTGTTGTAAACAGTGGAGAACATTTTCCTTTTAAGTTCAAGGGGATAGGAAAACTTCCCCCCAGCATCCACAAGGGGCATCTGCAAAATTTTACTTTTTAATTTTCTTTTGCGCAGCAATTTTATAACGGGTTTGATAAAGGTGAGTGTGCCCAAGGATACCAGTGTGACTTCTTCCGGGCGGAAAGTATCCTGGATAAGATCAACCAGTTTGCAATAATCATCCTCCCATCCCTTGTACTCCACAATGGGGTGAAGATGAAATCCCACAAGAATCCCCATGTCTGCAATGGCCCGGGCAGCATCAAGTCTTTTTTGGAGCTCGGCCGTGTGATGTTCCTCGGCTTCTATGATTTTATCTGTATTAAGGGACCAGGTCACCATTACATTGGCAGGCACATCGTTAGTGCGAAAGTAGCCAATGGCATTTGACTTTGTTTTAAGTTCCAGTATTACATTTTTATTTTTTGTTGCAAAATCAAAAAGATCATCAAGAATGCCGTCTCTATTCCCCCACAGAAGCGAATCAGATGATTGACCCGTTCCAATATGATAAATTTTTTCAGGGGCAAGATTAAGATTATCCAGCTTTGATCTTAAATTTCGGTGAAGATAGATTTTTCCATCGGTGTAAAAGGACTGGATTGAGCAATAACTGCAATCAAAACCGCAATTTTTCACGGCATCCAATGTGAGGAGATTACAGCACCTGGTCTTTTCACTTGCCACAGGGCAACTTCCAAGGATGGTGGAGTCATCTGCCTGGCTGACAAACTCAAGTTTCGGCGCAGGGAGTTCTTCAGGAATAAATTTACTGTAATCCTTGCTTCCTTTCTTCAACCCCTCCCATTTTTCAGCCATCCTTCTGATCAATTTTTGTCTGAGATTTTTTCCTTTGAGTTTTTCAATACCCTCTTCATTCCATATGGATGCAAGAAGGCCTTCCTGCCACATTTCCAGATCCGTTGCTATATCAATGATCTGTTTTATCTCCTGGAAGGAAAAACCGAATTTTTCTGATTTGTTTTTTATGAAGCGTCTGTTATCTGAAGATAATGAGCTATATATAGGGTCATCTCTGAATTGATTTATTTTGTGTTCTGATTGTTTGTTCAAAAATACTCCTGGGTCTATTATTTTTTTATATGTAAATGAAACGCCAACCTGTGATGACGTGATCATTGAGTATTAACATAAATAAGACCCAATTAAAATAATAGTTACATGGATGGTTTCGCCAATCTCCCGGAGGGAAAAGGGGTTGTCCACATAGGCATTGAATTTGAGTTGGTGGGCTTTTTCATCATTGACATGAACAGCAAAGTCTTTGCAAAAGTTCTTTATAAAGATATTTACATTTTTTTTACAAAGATTTTTACAGCATCTATGAAACAAATAACTCACTAAAATAATAGTCAATCTATATAAATTGCGATATTAAAAATTTAAAAACAATTTGAAATCAAAACAACCTGACTTGTATTTCCATTTTTTCTCGATTATATGCTTGAGGTTATGACTTTACATAACAATAAAATAGCAGTTGTGGGACTTTCTGGAATTTTTCCCGGGGCCAATGACGTGGATGCCTTTGGCAAAAATATCATGGCAAAAAAAGAGGCCATTCTTGATGTGCCACCTGGGCGGTGGGCCATTCCACCGGACCAGGTTCATTCCACCACCTATTTACCGGATAAGGTCGCCTCAAAGCGGGCGGGATTGATCACCGATTTTGCCTTTGATCCCCATGGATTTGCCCTGGCACCGGAACTTTTATTAAGCCTTGATCCCCTGCATCATCTCGTGCTTTCGGCAGGACAGCAGGCCATTTCCCATTGCCATTGTCCAAAACAACTCAAGGCAAAAACAGGGGTGATCCTTGCGGCCATCGCCCTTCCCACCCAATGCACCTCGGATATTGCATGGCAGGTGATCATGGAAAACCGGGGCCATGAATTAACCCGGGACCAGGCCCTGGCAGCCGGGGTGGTATCGGTGCCAGCGGCATTGCTGGCAAGGGCCATGGGGTTCCAGGGAGGCTGTTTTACATTGGATGCGGCCTGTGCCTCCTCTCTTTTTGCCATCAAGCTTGCCTGCGATCAACTGACCTTGGGCCGGGCAGATATGATGATTGCAGGCGGTGTCTCCCGTCCAGATTCTCTCTATACCCAGATCGGGTTTACCCAGTTAAAAGCCCTTTCTCCTTCTGGCAGATGTTCTCCCTTTGACAGGCAGGCCGATGGCCTTGTGGTGGGGGAAGGCACCGGCATGGTGGTTTTAAAACGCATGGCAGATGCCTTGGCCTGTGGTGATACCATCCACGGCGTCATCACCGGGGCGGGCTGGTCCAATGACATTGGCGGCAACCTTGTGGCCCCGGCCTCCGACGGCCAGATCCGGGCCATGGCCGCAGCTTATAAACAAGCCGGATGGTCCCCCAATGATGTCCAGCACATTGAATGCCATGGCTCTGCCACACCCGTGGGGGACGGGGTGGAATTAAACTCTATGAAAACCCTGTGGGAAGACGCTGGAATTAGCAATGATAACAATGCCACCTGTGCCATCGGGTCTGTTAAATCCATGGTGGGGCATCTGCTCACTGCTGCCGGGGCCGCCGGATTTATCAAAACCCTCATGGCCATGAAGGCAAACCAGCTCCCCCCCTCCCTGAACTTCACAGCCCCGCCAGAAAACAGCCCTCTTTATCAAACTCCCTTTCGGGTGCAGAGTGATCCTGAACCCTGGGTGCCCCGTTCACTTTCCGGGGATAAATCCATTCCCAGGGCCCGGCGTGCTGGCATCAGCGCTTTTGGCTTTGGCGGCATCAACGCCCATGTACTGGTTGAAGAGTTCCGAAAAGAGATCCCCACTTTTTATTACACTGCATCCAAGGTCCATAAAAAGCCACTTGACCATTCTAACGGGGTTGCCGTAGTGGGCATGGCCCTCACCACCCCACGGGCAGCGGACATTGACACCCTTAAGCAATTGATGGTTTCACCTGAGGGCGACATTGCTTTCATACCGGAATCCCCCTCCGGCACAACCGGACAGTGGATAGATGAGATCAAAACCTTTGCCGGGGAATTTCATATCCCCCCCAACCAAATCCCGGATCTTCTTCCCCAGCATCTGGTAATGCTTAAAGCCGCCATGGCCGCCATTAAAGATGCAGGCATTGCTCCCCGTCTCCACAAAGACCAGGGACTTAGAACCCGGTTTGGTGCAGCCATTGGCATTGAGTTTGACCATGGTGCCACTGATTTCCACCTTCGCTGGCTGCAAAACCATGGGGACAAAAATATTCCTTCCCCACACCCGGCAGGCCAGGAAATAGTCCCTGAATCCAATATCCCCCCCCTCACGGCCAACAGAACATTGGGTGCCCTGGGGGGGATTGTGGCCAGTCGCATTGCCAGGGAATTTCAATTGGGAGGGCCCTGCTTTACCCTTTCCGCCGATGCCAATTCCGGAGTAAAGGCCCTTGAGGTGGGGATTAATGCCATACAGGCCAAAGAAACCGATCTTTTTTTATGCGGAGCCGTGGACATGGCTGGGGACATGCGGCAAACCTTTCTTGCCCAGAGCCTTGATGACCACTGCCATTACCAGAAAGCACCCCGGGGAAACAAAAATATCCAAAATCCGCCATGGTCCGAAGGGGCCGTGGCAGTGGTGCTTAAACCGTTGGAAAAGGCCATGGCTGACGGGGATCGAATTTACAGCGTCATCACTGCCACTGCGAGCACTTCCGGCGGAGAGATGGCCGCTGAAAATCCATCCAGCACCCCTGCCCTGGAAAAGGCCTGGGAGATAAGCCTTGGAAATGCCCTGGACCGGGGAAATATCTCTTTTTCGGATATTAATTTTCACATGCTCCAGGCTCATGGGATTGGCCACGCCCTTGAATTGGGGCTATTAGAAGGGCATCATCAATCTCCGGGACAAACTCCCCCCCCAGGGAAAACAACGGATCTTCCCACAACGGGGACTGTTTCCCGGATTCTGGGCCATACCTTTGGTATTTCCGGGTTTGTTTCCATGGTTCAGGCATCCCTTGGCCTTTACTATGGTTTAAAGCCCAGCATGCAGCCTTACTCCATATCCAGCACGGATTCCTTTTCCCAGAAAAATTCTGCATCCCCGACACCGGGTCCCATGGCCCCATGGGTGACACAATCATCCACAGATGCCACCCCCCATGCCTGTGTTACAAGCATCACCCGAGACGGGGCCTGCGGGCATGTGATACTAAAAGCGTTCCCCAGGGAATGCAAACCTCTTTTGCCTGAAGGTATTATGGCATTATCCCCGGGATCACATCCGGAAACGCGTATCACCCCAGACTCCACTTCCCTGAAGAATACCCGGTGGAGTGATTCTACACCAGAGGATTCCCCAAAAAACATGATTGCTCTAAAGGCCCATCGGTTTCCCTCTGATAAAATTATTCCCCTGCATTTTACGGATCAAAGAATAGATGCAACATGGAATAATGAAGAGACACTGAATCCTGGAGACGCATTACCTCATGACCCCAGGGAGGCAGTACCCCATGATTTTCCCAGGTCAAACGCCCCGGCCAATTTTCCTGGAAAAGTCCTTGCTGAGTCCGTGGCCATAACCGGCAAGGCCCACATGAAATTCCTGGAATTGTCCAGCGAGAACACAAGGGCCTTTGAGACACAATTTAAAACCCTCACCCGTCTGGCATCTGCTTTGGTAACGCCTGGGGGTTACGCCCCGGATGTACCCATGGATTTTTCTTCTGCTTTTCCTTCTGGGACAGATGTTCTTCCCCCCCCCATTGTGAAGAAAGATAACGCCACTGCCCCGGGAGATGCAGAACACACGCCGCTATTTGACCGCCACCAATGTCTGGCCTTTGCCGTGGGGAATGCTGGTACAGTGATGGGGGAAAAATTTGACGTCATTGATACCTACCCCGTGCGGGTGAGACTCCCGGATGAACCCCTTATGCTGGTGGATCGTATCATCTCCATTGAAGGGGAAATGCTCTCCATGGGGCCGGGTAAAATCATCACCCAGCATGATGTGAAGCCCGGAGCCTGGTACCTTGACGGGGGCAAAGCGCCGGTTTCTATTTCCATTGAAGCGGGCCAGGCAGATCTTTTTTTATGCTCATGGATGGGCATTGACCACCAGGTAAAGGGACATCGTCGATACCGCCTGTTGGATGCCAGGGTAACCTTCCATCGTCCCCTGCCCCAACCCGGCGAAACCATAGAGTATCACATCGTCATAGACCGCTTTCTAAAACAGGGTGAGGTATATCTTTTTTTCTTTCACTATGAGGGATACATAGATAATACCTTGTTTATATCCATGCGGGACGGGTGTGCCGGTTTTTTCACCCCCCTGGAGGTGGAGAACTCCGGTGGTATTATCCTGAAAAAAGAGGAAACCGTTACGGAGAAGCGCTTCCTTGACTTTCAATTCCCGGTTCAGGTACAAACAGAACGATATACTGAAAATCAGGTGGAATCCCTGCGCCGGGGAGACCTGGAAACCTGCTTTGGGAGTCTGTTTAAAGGTCTGACTCTGGGAAAGAAATTACGCCTGCCCAGGGGACGCATGCACCTCATCGACCGGGTCATGTCATTTGATCCCACAGGGGGCCGCTTTGGCCTTGGCATTATTGTTGCCGAAGCAGATATCCAGCCAGATGACTGGTTTCTCACCTGTCATTTTGTGGATGATAAGGTAATGCCCGGCACCCTGATGTATGAATGCTGCGCCCATGCATTGCGTATTTTCACCCAGCGTGTGGGCTGGATTTCCCCCCGGAATGATGTCCATTATGATATCATTCCGGGGATGGAGAGTGACCTTAAATGCCGGGGGCCAGTCACCCCGGAGACAAAAAAAGCAAGATATGAAATCGAAATCAAGGAAATGGGATACCATCCGGAACCCTTTGTGGTGGCCGATGCCCATATGTTCTCCGACGACCACAGGATTGTATTGTACAAAAACATGGGAATGAAACTGGTGGGACTCTCTCGCCAGGAGATTGAAGGCTTCTGGAGCAATAGATGAAATATTCAAAGGTATATATCGATGCATTGGGCTATGAACTGGCCCCCCACGTTGTCACCACCGATGAGATTGAAAAACGTCTTGAGCCCTTCTATACGGCTTCCGGTTTTAAAATGGGACAACTTGAGATCTTAACCGGCATAAAGGAAAGGCGGTTCTGGAATGTGGACCACACCCTGGCCCAGGGGTCGGCCAAGGCAGGCCAAAAGGCCCTGGAAGCAGGGGGTATTTCCCCCGAGGACATCGGCGCCCTGGTGTTCTGCGGCGTGGGACGGGATGGATTTGAACCTGCCACGGCCTGTGCGGTGGCAAATAATCTTAAAATCAGTAATACGGCCCATATCTATGATGTTTCCAATGCCTGCCTGGGCATGATGACCGGCATGGTAGAGGTGGCAAATGCCATTGAGTTGGGACAGATCCGGGCGGGGCTGGTGGTCTCCTCTGAAACGGCCCGGCAGATTGTGGATGCCACCATTGATGAGATAAACCGGGAAAAAACCGTTGAGTTCTATACAAAAACCATTGCCACCATGACCGGTGGCGCGGGTGCTGCGGCCATACTTCTCACCGATGGGACCCTGGGAAATGATGTAGACCGGCGACATGCCCTTAAAGGCGGGGTAGTCAGACACGATAATCGGTTCCATGATTTGTGCCGCTGGACCTTCAGTGAACCTGGCATGCCCACCCATGCTACGGTGCAGATGCGTACGAATGCCCACGGGGTGCTGGAAAACGGCCTGGCCCTGGCGGGGAAAACCTTTAAAGATTTCACAGCGTACATGGATATTCCCAACACCATACCTGACAAATTCATCTGCCACCAGGTGGGCTCCACCCACCAGAAGATGTTTCACAAGGTCATGAACATTAATCCTGCAAAAGATTTTTCAACCTTTCCTTATCTGGGAAACATGGGCACGGTGTCACTGCCCATGACGGCGGCCATCGCCCATGAACGAGGATTTTTGACCCCCGGGGATTATGTGGGATTTATGGGGATTGGATCAGGCCTGAATTGCCTTATGATGGGTATTGAATGGTAAATAAATAGTATAATGCCGCCCCCGGCACCTGGCCTGACCGGAACGGGAACGTCGGGGCGGATTTTTATATAAAAAAATAAGGAAAACCATGGAACGAAACATCAATCGGAAAGTGCTGTCCACACAAAATTTTGCATCTCTTTACCCTTTCAAGCCCAATCATATAAAAACAACCCTGGGGCATGCCCTGTATTATCTGGATGAGGGCAGCGGCTCCCCGGTGCTCCTGGTCCATGGCAATCCCACCTGGTCTTTTTATTATCGCCATATGGTTAAAGTGCTGTCACCGAATCACCGCACCATTGTTCCAGATCATATAGGGTGTGGTTTTTCTGACAAACCAGATGCCGGGGATTACAAATATACGCTTCAATCCCGGGTGGATGATCTTAATTCTCTAATAAATCATTTGGATCTCAAGGAGAAAATCACCCTGGTTGTCCACGACTGGGGGGGCATGATCGGTCTTGCTTGGGCTCTAGATCACCTGGATCGCATAGAACGCATTGTCATCACTAACACCTCGGGATTCTTTCTGCCCCGGGATAAAAAATTCCCATTAAGGCTGTGGCTTTTGAAATACCTTGCCCCCTTTGCGGTTCCCGCAGTCCAGGCAGGTAATATTTTTTCCCGGGCAGCGTTGTACATGGCCCCCCGATTCCCTTTATCAAAACAGGTAAAAAAGGGATTGACGGCCCCCTACAACTCCTGGAAAAACAGGATTGCCACCCTGAAATTTGTCCAGGATATTCCCCTCTCCCCCGGGGACGAAAGTTATCCCCTGGTTAAGAAGGTGGAAGAGAACCTCCACCAATTGGAAAAAATCCCCATGATGATTTTGTGGGGTCGCCATGATTTTGTTTTTGATCTTT
>JASFYZ010000438.1:0-15988 GCA_045046665.1 Desulfobacterium sp. | reverse complement strand
TACCAAATCCTCTGGTAAATCTTCTTCTGCATAATCAATGCTAACTTCGGATTGGTTTCATAGAAGCCATCGTAATCGGTTATATTCATTTTGCCTGTGGCGTTTCTGGGAACTTCTGCAAATATAATTTTTTTCAGCCGCTTATACCGTGGTAAACCCAATCCAAAGGTTTTGACGTCATTCTTTGTCAGTTCCATACCGGGTTTTATGGCAATGATTCCCGCGGGAATTTCACCCAACCGTTCATCGGGAATGCCGATGACGCCAATGTCTTGAATTTTTTTATTCTGCATGAAAAAATGTTCAATTTCAACGGGGAATATATTTTCTCCGCCACAGATGATTACATCTTTTTTCCGGTCCACCAGAAAAATAAATCCATCCTTGTCCCGCCGGGCAATGTCACCGGTGTAAAGCCATCCGTTTTTCAGGACATCTGCCGTGGCTTCGGGGTTCTTATAATAACATTTCATCACGCCGGGGCCCTTGACAATGAGTTCTCCACTTTCTCCGGGGGGCAGTTGATTGCCGGAGGCGTCCACAATGCGAGCCTCCCAGTCAAAACCTGCTTTTCCGATGGCGCCCACCTTGTGATCATTATCCATGCCAAGGTGAACACAGCCGGGACCCGTGGATTCCGTGAGGCCATAGTTGGTATCATAGCTATGGCCGGGGAAATATTCTTTCCACTCCTTGATCAAAGAAGGCGGAACCGGCTGGGCACCAATGTGCATAAGCCGCCATTGATCTATTTTGTATGTGGAGAAATCAATGAGGTTCCGCTCAAAAGCAATGAGGATGTCATGGGCCCAGGGCACCAGCAGCCATACGATGGTGGCACCTTCATCGGACACAGCTTCCATTATCCATTCGGGGCGGACACCCTTTAAAATGACAGATTTGGCCCCCACCAGAAAGCTGCCAAACCAGTGCATTTTTGCCCCGGTGTGGTACAGGGGCGGGATGCACAGAAACACATCTTCCCGGGTCTGTTTGTGGTGGTTATTCTCAATGTAGCAGGCATGCTCAAGGTTTCTATGGGTCAACAGAACAGCCTTGGGGGTACCGGTGGTACCTGATGTAAAATAAAGGGCCGCGTCATCTTCAATGGAAATAGGAACCTGGGGAGGGGCCTCCGGGTTGCCAGATTGAATAAAGGTGCCATAGGGAATGGCGTAATCGGGGCACAATTCCACAGGCCCTGTGAAAATCCAAGTGTGTACGGTGGTTTCAAGAATAGTTCGAATGCCTTCCAGTCTCTCGATGAACTCTTCACCGAAAATGAATACCTTGGCCTCGGAGACTTCAGTGCATAGTCGTACTTTATCGGCCTCAAACCTGAAATTAAGGGGAACAGCCCAGGCACCGGTGCTGAGAATGCCAAAATAGATGGGGAGCCACTCCAGACTATTGGTCATGAGTTGGACAACGCCATCGCCCTTTTGAATGCCTTTCTTAACCAGGGCGTTGGCCATGCGGTTGGCGTCCTGGTAAAAATTATTCCAGGTGATTTCCCGGCGTACATTTTCCTGGGGTGCCCTTTCAACCAGGGCAATGTCGTTTTTATAAAGTCGGCTGTTCCTTGCCAGGATTTCGGTGATGATCATGGTGAGATTCCTGTGTGATTTTTATTGGCGGTGTGTCCACCGTGGGCAAGCCTGACCCCCATGGCGAATGAAGCATCTAACCGGGAAGATGAGAATGCACCCATCCGAGAGAGTTATAAGAAAATCCCGGCAAACCAAGGGGCACATAGGGGCAGAACCCCAGAGGGATTTTCAACGTTCGTTGGCGGTTATATAAAAATCCCGCTATGCACCAGGTGCACAGCGGGATTTTTATAAAAAACTATCAGCATCCTTCATATGACTCCAAAAATACTTTGTATTTTTTGGTAAAAATTCCCTGCAAATGAGGAGACCCTTTAAAAAGTGTAAAGTACTTTTGAAGGATGCCAAACGATCCAGCCGAAGCAAAAATTACTTCTTGTCGTCCTTTACTTCTTCAAAATCGGCATCCATGACATCATCATCCTGGGCGGCTGCACCAGCTTCTGGTTCTCCACCAGGTGCGGCACCTTCCTGGGCTGCCTGCTGATACATGGCTTCCGCCAGCTTGTGGGAGGCCTGGGTCAATGTTTCAATTTTGTCCTTGATGGCTTGGGTATCCTCACCGTCTTTGACCTGTTTGAGCGCTTCCACACCCTCTTCAATGGTTTTTTTGGTGGCATCATCAATCTTGTCACCATGCTCTTTCAGGGTTTTTGCTGTCTGATCAATGAGGGATTCAGCATTGTTCTTTGCATCCACCAGTTCACGCTTTAGTTTGTCTTCATCGGCGTGAAGTTCGGCATCTCTCACCATTTTTTCGATGTCTTCCTCGGAAAGACCGCTGGCAGCCGTAATCTGGATGGACTGCTCTTTTCCGGTGGCCTTGTCCTTGGCAGAGACGTGGACAATACCATTGGCATCAATATCAAAGGTTACTTCAATCTGGGGAACGCCCCGGGGTGCAGATGGAATATCAGACAGTTCAAACTGACCCAGTGTCTTGTTGCCGGTGGCAATTTCCCGTTCTCCCTGGAGTACATGGATGGACACCGCTGGCTGATTGTCAGCAGCAGTGGAAAATACCTGGCTCTTCTTGGTGGGGATGGTGGTGTTCTTTTCAATGAGTTTTGTCATGACACCGCCCAGTGTTTCAATACCAAGGGAAAGTGGGGTCACATCCAGGAGCAGCACATCGTGAACATCACCCTGGAGCACACCTGCCTGGATGGCGGCACCCATGGCAACCACCTCATCGGGATTTACACCCTTATGGGGTTTTTTACCGAAAATTTCTTCCACTCTCTTCTGCACGGCGGGCATGCGGGTCATACCACCCACCAGAACCACCTCATTGATTTCACTGGGGTTGAGTTTGGCATCTTTTAATGCCTGTTTGCAGGGTTTCGCCAGATTGTCCAGAAGGTCGGCCACCAGAGATTCGAGTTTAGCCCGGGTGAGTTTGACATCCAGATGTTTGGGGCCACTGGCATCTGCCGTGATGAATGGCAGGTTTACATCGGTCTCAACGGCGGTGGAGAGCTCCATCTTGGCCTTTTCAGCGGCTTCTTTCAAGCGCTGTAGCGCCATTTTATCGCCACGAATATCAATGCCCTGATCTTTTTTAAATTCATCGGCAATGTAATCAATAATCCTCAGGTCAAAGTCTTCACCACCCAGATGGGTATCACCATTGGTGGACTTTACTTCAAATACACCATCGCCAATCTCAAGGACTGAGACATCAAAAGTTCCCCCGCCAAGATCAAATACAGCGATTTTTTCTTCGCCTTTTTTGTCCAGACCATAGGCAAGGGATGCGGCGGTGGGCTCATTGATGATACGCTTTACGTCAAGACCTGCAATTTTACCGGCATCCTTTGTGGCCTGGCGCTGGCTGTCGTTAAAATATGCAGGTACGGTGATGACAGCTTCTGTCACCTCTTCACCCAGATAGTCTTCTGCCGTTTTTTTGATGTTGGAAAGAATAAAAGAGGAGATTTCCGCCGGGCTGTGCTGTTTTCCCCGGAGATTGATCCGGGTGTCGCCGTTGGGTGCGCCTTCAATTTTATAAGGAAGGACATTGATGTCGCCCTGGATCACCTTGGACTGGAACTTTCTGCCCACCAGACGTTTTACGCCGAATACGGTATTCTCAGGGTTGGTGATGGCCTGTCTTTTGGCGGTCTGACCCACCAAGCGGTCACTGTTTTCTGTGATAGCCACAACAGAAGGGGTGGTTCTTCCGCCCTCAGTGTTTGTAATTATCTTTGGCTCACCCGCCTCCATGACGGCCACGCATGAGTTAGTTGTTCCCAAGTCTATTCCGATGATTTTACCCATGATCTACTCCTCCAAATATAATGTATATGATGTGTCTTTAATTTTTAATTGTCTTGTTTTACCACTGATTTAGAAACCACCACCATGGACGGCCGCAGCAGCCTGTCATGGAGAACATACCCTTTTTGAAGCTCATTGATTACTGTATTCTCAGGGTGTTCATCCGTTTCCAGTTGGGTGACGGCCTGGTGAAACGCCGGATCAAAGGGGGTGCCTTGGGCTTCAATGGACTTGATGCTGAAGGCTTCAAACAGTTTGACCAGTTCTTTATGGGTTAACTGGATGCCTTCAACTATCGACGTCTGGTTGTCTTGCTGTTCTCCAGAATCAATGGCACGCTCAAGGTTGTCCACTACGGTGAGTAATTTTTTAAAAACGGATTCATTGGCATATTTCCTGAAATCAGAGATTTCTCTGGAAGAACGCTTTTTGTAATTTTCAAATTCTGCTGAAAGTCTCAGAGATTTGTCTTTTTCGGCCTTGAGTTCTGCCTGGAGCGTTGCAATGTCCGGTTTATCTTCAGATGATTTGTCTTTACTGCAGGATTCTTCGTTAGATGGGGAATCTGCTGCACCGGGTGACTGTGCAGACTTTGTAGTCTTATCGCCGGTTTCTTTACCGGTCTCTTTTTTTAAAGATTCATCTTTGTTAGCCAACATGTTCTCCTGATCCAAGTATTTTGGTATATAACGTCTTAAAAAGTATATAATAAACATAGATTTAATTTTAGAAGAAAATAAGACCGTTTGATGCCATGTCAAGAAATAAAAATGGGGAGGAGGGGGCTAAAAAAAAGACCCGGCTGGCTGGCAAATCACCGGAATATTGCATGACCGGGATCAATCCACGACACAGATGATATCACTTATCGCTGCTTCCTTCCGGATCTGACGAGATTCATGACCTTCTGTTACGCGGCGACCGATCAGAATACCCATGGGTAATTTGACACAGCACAGCCGGGAGACAGAATCTATACTTCAAATTCAAGGGTTTTACAAGGAAAATTTTATTCTGAAACAATTCTAATTTTAACTGCCCGGGGGTGTTGATGGGGTATCAGCGGCAAAATTAGAATTGTTCTTACTACGATTTTTTGGGGCCCATGGGGGTGCCGTTGGTCAGAATTTCCTTTGAAAAATTTTAAAATGTATATCCTATGGAAAAATGAATTTGTCCCGGGCTTTCTCCATTTTCTGGATCCAGTTTATGGCCGTATAACAGTCCTATGGGACCGATGGGGGTGTTGTATCTAAGGCCGGTGCCAACGGCATACCTGAAGTCACTCAAGGCTTCTGGTTCATCGGTGTCATCAATTTTCCCGGTGTCCATAAAGAATGTCAGCTCAAAATTGGCAGGCAGGTCAATGCGGGCTTCCAGACTGGCGGATATGGATGTCCTGCCCCCCAGGGCCGTGTCGTTATCATCGGGTTCGGTGAGGAGCATATTTTCCCTGAACCCCCGGACATCGGAAATGCCTCCCAGGAAAAAAAGTTGATCATCGGCAACGGTGTTGGAGGACCCCAATGGCTGGATATATCCCATGCGAGCTGCCATGGCAAAGGTAAGCCCTTTAAAGGGAGAGCGATAGTGCCTTGCGTCCAGCTGATATTTTATAAATTTGTCCAAGTCGCTGCCAAACCCTGAAAAAAGGTCCACCGATGCAAAGGATAGAAAGCCCCGGGTGGGTTTTAAGCGCGAATCCCGGTTATCCCAGGCCAGGGAGGAGGAGGTGATGAGGATGTTCCGGGTCTCTTCCTGGTCCTCATCATCTCCATCGAATTGAATTCGGTTTTCATACTCAAAATTCAGACCGGCGATCAAGTGAGGGGTCATACGCCGGGTAAAGGCGGATTGAGCCCCCCAGCTACGGGTGCCAAAATCCTGGTTCAGGGGCTCTTCTTCTTCTTCATAAATGGTGAAAGTGGCAGCAATAAGCGTATCCATAAAAAAAGGATTTTTGACACCGGCTTCAACCCGGTGACCAATGCCGCTGATATATCCCTCCACCCAGGCATTCATATCTCGACCCATGAAATTGGTATCTCCGGTTTTGACTTTTAGATAGCCTAAATTTTCCGTATCAAATCCTGCGGCAGCCTCAACATAATAGGGCTTTTTTTCTTTTATGATGATGTCAATGTCAGGCTGGAGCTCCTGGGTCTTTAAGTCCGGGGCCGTGATTTTCACCGATTCCACAGAATAAATTTCCCGGATTTTCTTCTGGGTGGAAAAAAGCTGTTTTAGGGAAAAGGGGTCCCCCGGGGTAATATCCACCTTTTTTTCCATGACTTTTTGTTTGAGCCGCTTGTTGCCAGCATAGTGGATCTCTCCAAACCGGGTAAAGACGCCGGGTTGAATCTGCCATCTGATGTCTGCCAGGGTTTTGTCCGGGTTTAACCGGGTTTCAGCGGTGACCTTGACATGGGGATACCCTTTTTCTGAGACCTTTGCCGCCAGTACATTTGCATCACTTTTCACCATGTAGTCCCGAAAGGGTTCCCCCGGGGACAGGGTGAGGAGTCCCTGGGCCTCTTCCTGGGAAATAATATCTCCAAGACCTGATATCTCTGTATTGTCCACCAATGTGCGGGGCCCTTCAATAATATGGATGGTGATATACATCTGCTGGGCGGTCTGGTTTTCTTCGGGGGGTGCGTTGCCGTCCTTTTCACCTTTCACGCGGATGTCATGGGTGATTTTGGCATTGAGAAACCCCTGGCTTAAATAGATCAGACCAATGGCTTCCAGATCTTTTTCAAGTGTTTTTAAATTAAACCCGCCAACGTCCATGAGTCCCTTGGAATGGGTGATCATGGCATCACGTATTTTTGCGGCATCCACCACGCTGTTGCCTGTGACATCAAGCTGTTTTACCACCTGCTGGGTGCCTTCTTTAATGCGATAGATCACCAGTCGGGTGGGGTCTGACGGTTTTGTCTCAAGCATCTGGGATTCAAGGACCACTTCCACGTTGGCGAATCCTGCTTCCACGTATTTCTTCTGGATGCTGTTTTTTCCTTTTCTCAGGCCGGACCCGTTGGGATCTCCTTTTTCAAAGATGGTGATCTCTCTTTTCAGTTGGCGGTGGGAAAAAAAGGCGTTGCCTTCAAAGGAAATCTCATATTGGGGGCCTTCCTGGATAATTATTTCAACGATCTGTTTCTTTTTTCCGAGAATGGGAATCGTTTTTGTTTCCATGGTAACTTGGGCAAAGCCTTTTGCCCGATAAAAGGCGATGAGGTCCTTAATGTCCTTTTTTAACCATTTTTCATTGAGGCAATTCATCTGTCCCGGTAGAAAGGAAGAGCTCCATATCTTCAGGCGGGGTTTGAGCCGGGCACTGGAAAAATAGGTGTTTCCTGTGAGTTCAATGCGTTGGATTCGGGTGCACGGCTTTGCAGGGGTCCCCTCTTCTGCCCCAGCAGGTGTTATGCAAAGGGTGAATGCCAGGGCAAAAATGGCTAACATCATGATACTCTTTTTCATTCAAACTCCAGTCTGTATTTTAGTTCTCCGCCAAACTTTCCCTGGGTGTCCTGGAAACCCGAAGCGCTGACATTGTCAGACACCTGGTAATCGGCAGAGGTGGTCTGGACCATCTGCCCATCCTCGGAGGCGGTGCCATATTTCACGGTGATACGGTCGGTGAGCTTTTTACCTACGGTGACGTTGACACTGCCCACACCGCCATCGCTGTCAGGGTCATCAAATCCCATCTCAAAGATATCCAGACCCGTGGCGGCCCGCATATTATCCTGGACAGAGGATGCGGCAAACTGGGCCAGGGCATTTTCCGGAGAAAACGTGGTCCCCCCCTCGGAGGAGATCAACTCGTTGGTGGTTTTTCCCCTTAACAAAAGGGACGTGATATCTGCCTGCGCCAACTCAGGGTCCGATGACAGGGAAAAAATAAGTTCATCAGGGGTGCCGGTGACGGCCAGGGTAATATCCCAGTCCCGGACTTCATGGAGGGCCTGGATGTCGATTTCCGGTTCTATCTTATAAGGATTGATAAAATCAATGATGCCCCGGGTGAGGGTAAACTCTTTATTATACTGCTGGATGGTCCCGGGATAAATGGTGGATCTGCCTGATACCATGGGTGCCAGTGGAGAACCCTGTATGCGGATGTCCGGATTAATCTCCAGGTTGGCAAGATCTATATCAACAATAAAGTTATTTTTGGCCTGGATAAAGATATCCAGGGTCAGGTTTTCCAGATAGGAATTTGGCTTTTCTTCCGTTTTAACCCCTTTCCGGGAGCGCTGGGGATTGAGAATTGCGGAAAGGATCTCTTTGTTGATACTGATTTCCTTGGTCAACTCCCCGGAGTCTAACAGGATGGTACCGGTGAGGGCCGATTTTTCCATGGTTCCGTTAAGGTTAAGATCCACATCAAACAAGGCATCAAGTCCATCGGGTACATTCACTGGCAGAGCCTTGCCACTGACCTGGGCTGTGTATACCTGGGGCATGAAATCCATTAGAGATGTTTTACCTGTGATGGAAAAAGTTCCCTTGTCCAGAAACCCCTTGATTCCTTTTATTTCCACCTGGTTCATGTCTGCCAGGATGGTGCCGCTGATGCCGTGGAGTTTGGATTGGGAGTCCAGTATGGTGAGACCCAGATTGTTGAGATTGAGTGCCGCATTAAATTGGGATGCTTTAATCTCTTTTTTGATCAGGGCTGTGGCATCAAGGGTTATCTCTCCCTCTAAATCGGGAATGGTGTCTGCAAATAGTTTGGCTGCCTTTGCAGGAAATCGGGCCTTGGCTTTGGCTGTGATATCGCCGTCCACCTTTCCCGATGCCTCCAGAGTGATGCTGCCCTGGCCCGGTAAGGAAGTTGTAAAGGGTGATACCTGGAATGCCTTACCCTGGAGCGTGGCGTTCATGTCGGTTGATTCAATGGTGAATTTTTCTTGGAGTACAATGGAGAGGTTTTTGATGCTGCTTTTCACCGTGATCTCATCAGGATGATCGGCATTGCCTGTAAGGGCGATATTCCCGGTGACATCGCCGGTTATATCCTTCTGGCCTGCCAGTTGAAACCATGGGATGAGGGCTGTTTTTTGGAAAATAAGGTTTCCCTTAAAATCCCGGGTGGCCAGGTTAAAACCGGCATTTATATCAAAATTAAGCTTTCCTTTTATTTCGGCGTACTGATTTTGGAGTGCCACATTGGCGGTGAAATCCTGAATTTTTTTTCCATCCACGGTGAGGTCTGTGAGGGCCAGCTCTCCCTGGACTTGGGGGTCTTTAAAGGTTCCCTTTCCGGACAGGTTGCAGGAGAAAATGCCGTCAGCAGGGCTTTGGGATTTTATATGATTAAAACTGGAGAGCCTGATGCCATTAGTTGTTAGGTGTACTTCAAATCGGTGCTGGATATCTGCCCATCCTGTTGCTGCGATTTTTTGAATGTCATCCAATGCGATGTCAAGGGTATCAATGTAGACTTTCTCTTGATCAAGCCGGGCAGACAGGTCCACTTTTTTTATGGATTCTCCAGCCACTTCAATGTCCTGTCCCAGGAGGGTTATCGTTGCTTTGGGAAGGTCTTTACTGCCATTTATATTTACTGCAAGGGTTATTTCTCCCTTAAGACCCTGGGCTTCCAGTGCACTTACATAGGGGGTGAATGTTTCAAGAATGATGGGGCTTGAATTTAATGTGAGATTAAACCTGGGATTCTTTAAAGGCACCATTTTCCCGGGTTCCAGAACGGCCGCATTCCCCAGGAGGGTTATGTTTGTTGCGCCAGATGTGATCTTGCACTGCTTGATATCAACGATTCCCTGGTCCAATGTGAGGCGAATATCGGTGTCGGCCCGTGGGTAATCCTGGTATCCGGCCCCAAGGGCTTTAAAGCTGAGTGTGCCCTTGGGGGGGGCGCTGATTCCCCCTGAAAAGGTGATGCCTATCTGACAGGTGCCGGAAACGCCCTGGGTGCCAAAGGTCTCAAGCAGGGGGCCGGGGGCAATATTTTTTCCATCAAGGACAATATCCCAGGCCAAGGCATCCATATTTTGTTCCGGATTCATAAATCCTTTGGGAAAGGCCCGGGAGAGGTCCACACTGCCCTTTGCGTTTATCAGGCCATAGTCATGATCCAGGAAAATCTTGCGGATGTCACAGATTCTGTTTGTCATGGTAATGTCAATGTCTGCCCGGTTGATTTTCTGGTTAAATACATTGCCCCCGGGATACTCCAGGAAAAGAGTGATGTCTGGGTTGTTCAAGGGGCCTTTGACCGTGGCCCGGGCCGCAATCTGTCCGGAAATATCTGTGTTGTTTTCGACGGCCATAAGTGTTCTGGCAATATCACCCTCCAGGGTCACCTTTATATCTGCTTCCGGGGCGGAAAAAAGGGTGTGGACACTGCCTGTCATATCAAGCGTGGCGGTATCGGCATCAAGGTGAAAATTCAGATCAGTCAGGGCATCCTTTAAAAAGGCAGTGGAAAGATTAAGGGTGTGTATGGTGGTTTGTACCCCTGGCATTTTTATTTGGATAGTGCCCGTGGAGAGGGTTAAGTTTGCTGCCATTTTCTCCAGATTTCCGTGACTTTCAAGGGAAAATCCTTCAATAATGGCATCTATAGCATCGGGAACCGACACAAAGGAAAAGGTACCATTGGTGATGGCAATGGCCTTGGCAATGATGTTCAGGGGCAGGGCCGCTGGCGGGGATTCCGGTTCCCGGGGAAGTTCATCATCTGGGGAAGGGGCTTCAACCAGGGCGGCAAGTATATTTAGTTCATTGTCTTTATTTTTTTCAATGGCAATGGTGGGGGCATTAATGGAGAACTCTTTTATCACAAGTTCCCGGTTAAAAAGGGCCGCAAGATCCAGGGAGAGGAACAGTCTCTGGAATTTTGCCACCGGTTTGTTTTCCTGGGAGACAAGGGCCGCATCGGTGATCTCAAGACCCCCCCTGGCTGGGGAAAATTTAAGGGTTTCCCATGTGAGACTGCCGGGGATGTGATTATTGATGATGTTTTGAAGTTTTTGGGACCCCTGGGAAGATTCAATGTAAAACAAGCCGGAAACAAGGGTTATGCAAACTAAGAGGCAGATTCCTGCAAAGGTGACACCGGTGATGATGGAAATTTTTTTTAACATATGGTTTTTTATACATCCTCAAGGGCATTTAACTTTTTTTCCAGGGGCTTAGCTTCATCCTTCATTCCTCTATCCTCCAGCGCTTTGGTCAGGGATTCAAGTTCTTGCTTGAGTTTGGGGATGAGATCATTTTTTATGGTTTCCTGGAAAGCTGCTCCCGATGTTTTCATCTTTTGTGCAAGTTCATCAATCCTCTTTTCAAGATTCTGATATTCTTGGCTTTCCGGTATGGATTTGATGCCATTGAACATTTTGTCAAGGTTGGTCTTGAATTTGTCAATAAAAGGGGTTAACCCCTGGATGGGGGAGGGGGGGAGGGCTTTTACGATGACCCCTTTTTTTAGTGGCTTTCCGCCCTTTTGGGCCAGGCTCATGATAATGGCTTTCTCATGCTCCTTAAGGGGGGATTCAACGATTTTAAATCGTGAATGCTCTGTAAAGGCGGATTTGAAAGCCTTTTCAATGTCAACGGACACCATATATTCACCCGTATCCGTGTAAGCAATGTGGGTCACATGCCCCACTTTGCTCTGATCAAAGAAAATCGGATCCTCTTTTTGCAGACCCTGGATGTCGGAAAAAGAAAGGTCCAGGGAGAAGTTGCTGCATCCTGCCAGCAGAAAGAGGGTCAAAGGTATTGTTAAAAACAGTTTTAACCTGGCGTGCATGGTTGTCTCCCTAATGATTTAAGGACCGCAAATTTTAGTTCAGTTTTTCCTTGTCTTTCTCCGGCAGGGAAAATTTTATTACCGGTACCCCCTCCTTATCCAGGAGTTTGTCTTCTTCAGGGGTGGTGGTGCCTCTTATGTTTTTCGGACTTGAGCTGCCATAGTGGATTTTCAGGGCTTCCCGGGTAAAACTTGTACCCACATTTTCAAAGTTCTTTTCCACATAATGGGTCAGTTTATCATTGATCCTGGACAGCATATCCTGTTGGTTGTTATGGATGGAGGTGGCCTGGGAGGATGTCCTCACCGCCACCGCAGAGAGTTTTTGCTGAACAGATGTGGTTTCACACACAGGGCATGATACAAGACCCTGCTGGTATTGATGTTCAAATTCACTGCTGTCATCGAACCACCCCTCAAAGGTGTGGCCGTTAATGCATTCCAAATCAAATACAATCATATTGGGCTATCCTGGTGTCCATCCTGGGATGGATAGTGTGTTTTTTTTATATAACGGGCATGTCGTCCAACGACACAACAAAGGTTGAAACTGGCACTAAGTAGCAGGACATAAATCGTTTCCCCTTGATGCATCAAATAATTGCTTTGATGATAGGTGTTGTTCAAAATTTTAACAGGAAAAAATTTTTGTCCATGCACTTATGCCGTCCCCGACACCTGCCTTGACCGGAACGGGAACCTCGGGGGTATTTCTATTGCTCCAAATTACCATAAAAAGCGATAAAGGCCAACAGGTTGTCTATGTGAGGGCGTATTCCCATTTTCCCAGCATCATCATAGCATTCTATTTATCCGATTTTTAGGCAAGCCTGCTCCCCGTGACTAATGAAGCCTCCGACCGGGAAAATGGGAATGCATCTCTATGCGATGATCTTGAAATTTTTATTTTTTTGTCAATGCCTTAAGTTTGAGAATGGTCTTAAAGGCGTTGTCTTGATCCATGCAGGGAAGCAGGGCATTATTGGTAAAAATAGGATTTTTGTCCAGATCAAATCGGGAGGTTTTGCAGGCGGTTTCCCACATGGGTGTGTGGGGAATGGGAGTATAATAGGCCAACACAGGTTGTATGCCCTTTTCTTTAACCGCCATGATGGAACTGGCCACGGTTCCGGGGAGTTGATCCGGCAGGGCACATAATAGATAAGCACCGATCTGTTCAGATACAAAGCCTGCTTGTTTCAAGCGGTCCACAGCCAGGGAAAACTCATTCCCCGTGACCTTATGGTCACCGGGTCTTGAGGGAGAAAAATCTGCGGTTTCAAGTCCCAGTCGAATGGTTTTAAATCCTGCCTGGAACATCATATCTGCTATTTCCTGGCTGATCTGCCGGATGTGCATGGCATTGGGGGTATGAAAAAACAGGGTCATGCCGGAGTCGATGATTTTTTCCAGCAGGGGAATAATATGATTTTCCGGGTGGATCAGCAGGGCATCATCATAAAATGCAAAATTTTTAACACCATGGGCCTTGTGCCAGTGCTGGATCTCCTGGAATACCGTCTCTGGGGACCGGTGTCGAAGGCGTTTTTCCAGAAATGAAGAGGCACAATAACTGCAACTGAAGGGACACCCCCTGGAGGTGAGAATCGGGGCATAGGCCATCTTTGAAACCAGGTCCAGGGCCGGACGGGGCAGAGCATCCAGATCATTGCAATTATATTTCGGGGTAAAGGAAAATCCCGTGTGATCAAAGATAATGCCGGGCAGGCGATCTTCTGCATTACCGGTGATGACCTGGTCTGCCAGGGAAAATTCTTTGGCATGGTCAGTGCACAAAGAGGCATAGACTCCCCCCAGAATCACCGGCACCTGGGGAAGAATTTCTTTGATAACCGAGATGGTCTCCCGAACCCCCGGGGCCCAGTAGGTCATCATGGAGGTGACAAAAATAATGTCCGGTGGAGGGGTTTGTTTAAGATCCTCACGGAACCAGTCTGGCTCTATGCCATAGCGTGAAAATCTTTGGCCGATCTCCTCCACGCCCTGGGGAAGTGGTATCTCTTTTTTTATGAAGGGCCCCCTGCCGTCCTTGAGCACCTTTACCGGAGACTCTGCCCGGGGATGAAATCGATCCAGGCAGTCCAGAAAACTCACCCCCATGCCATGATCCCTTAAAATGGCTGCAAGGCCCAGCAATCCCAATGGCTTGGCCCAGAAATCATAGGCGGCAAAGTCGTGTATCCAGGGATTAATGCAGAGAATATGGGGCGGATTAACGCCGGGCTCAATCAAAATATTGCATGGAGGTTTTTTTCAGCTCCTTGCGGCTGAACAGCAGGATGTAATCATCTCCATCCGACCCTGCGGCTTTGGCAATTTTTTTGGCAATGGCATGGCAGGTAGCCTCATCTACAGCGTGAACCATGGTATAGAGGCTGTAAGGCCAGGTGGGGGTCGGGTCTCTTCGATAACAATGGCTCACTTCCTGAAAGGAGGCCATGATTTCTCCCACCTCCTGGGCTCGGCTATCATCCACCTTCCAGGCCACCATGGCATTGGCTTTGAATCCCGATTTCTGGTGTTTCAGGGTGGCACCAAATCGTCGGATAATGCCCTGTTCGTTGAGCTGGGCCACGATATCCAGATATTTTTCTTCCGAAATACCAATGGCCTCAGCCAGTGCCAGGAAAGGGCGTTGGCAAACAGGAATGTTCCCTTGGAGGGAAGCTATAACTTTTTTTTCGATGTCAGTTAGCATGGGTTTTATTATGTATTTTATGCTTTCGTTGTCAAGCACTAAATCCTTTGGAATCATTTTTAACCAGTTAAGATTCAGGTCCGTTCGGGAAAAAGGGATAAAATGGATGCTTCCGAGGCGTTGCACAGCCCCCTCTCCGTGATGAATCCAGACACCAACCGGGCCGGGGTTACGTCAAAGGCATGGTTAGCAGCCGGACTGGTAGCCGGGGGCACCATGACGGTTGCTATTTCACCGTTTTTATCCAGCCCCTGTACGTGAGTGATTTCATGGGGGTCACGGGTTTCAATGGGAATTTCTGCAACACCGTCCCGCAACGTCCAGTCAAAGGTGCTGGAGGGCAGGGCCACATAAAAGGGGACATTGTTGTCCTTTGCTGCCAGGGCCTTGAGATAGGTGCCGATTTTGTTGGCCACGTCTCCGGTGCGGGTGGTCCTGTCTGTGCCCACTATGACCAGGTCCACCATGCCGTGCTGCATGAGGTGGCCTCCGGCGTTGTCGGTGATGACGGTGTGTGCAATGCTGTGTTTGCCAAGCTCCCAGGCCGTGAGTCGCGCCCCCTGGTTTAAAGGACGGGTTTCATCCACCCACACATGGATGTCAATGCCTTTGTCAAAGGCCGTGTACATGGGGGCTGTGGCTGTGCCGTATTCCACCGTGGCCAGCCATCCGGCATTGCAATGGGTTAAAATGTTCACCGGGCCGTCTTTCTTGGTGCGGCTGATCTCTTCAATGAGGGAAAGCCCGTGGAGTCCGATAAGCCTGCAATTTTCTGCCTCTTCTTCCACAATGGCCAGGGATTCTTCAAGGGCTGCGGTTATTCTTGCTTCATGGGTGTCATGGGGTAAAACTATCTGAAGTACCCGATCCACCCCCCAGGCCAGGTTCACCGCCGTGGGACGGGCCTCTTTGATGCGCTGGCATTCATGGATGAGGTGCTCGTAATTCATCCAGTTGCCGCTGCTCTCAAAAAGGGCCACGTAGACGCCAAATGCCCCGGTGGCACCGATGAGGGGTGCCCCCCGGACAAACATCTCCTGTATGGCTTCAATGACGGCATCCACGGAGTCAAGATTTGCCGTGATGAGCTGGTGGGGCAGTTTTCTCTGGTCAATTACCCAGGGGGTTTTTGATGCAGCATCAAACCAGATGGGTCGCATCTCTTTTCCATCCACATTCATTTTATTTATGTCCTTATTTGTTGTGTCAGTTACACAAAAAGTTCAACCAGTTTAAATTTGTCCACATCCACAAGTCCCTTGTCAGTGATTTTAAGATGGGGAATCACCGGCAGGGCCAGAAATCCAAGGGTCATGAATGGATCGGCAAGGGGAGATCCCAGGGCCTGGGCCGCTTCAATGGCCATTTCCATCTCCTGGTGAACCTGGTCCATGGGACTCTGGGACATTAAACCCGCCACGGGCAGGGGAACGGTGGCCAGGGTTCGACCTGCATTGACCACACTGAGACCCCCCCCCATGGTAACCACCTCTTTGACTGCCTGCATCATATCCCCATCATCCATTCCCATTACAATGATATTGTGGGAATCATGGGCCACGCTGGAGGCCAGTGCCCCGGTTAAAA
>JASFYZ010000437.1:0-6758 GCA_045046665.1 Desulfobacterium sp. | reverse complement strand
ACATGATTTTGCCCGAGGGAGAAGAACCCGCTGCAAACGCATTGCGGATTAATGAGACGGTTCTGATCAGTGCCAAATATAAGCGCACCATCGACATGCTGGACCAGGCAGGGTTTTCAGTTGTGCCTGTTAAGGTAGCAGAGATTGAAAAAATAGATGCAGGGCTCTCCTGCATGTCTTTGCGGTGGTTTGCATAAATAATGAAGGACTAAAGGAGATTAAAATGAAATTTTCAAGCACAATTACAGCTGCTGCACTTTTTGTCGTCACCCTTTTTACGATAACCGCCTCTGTGGGATATGCCGGAACCATCCGTCTGGGCATGACACCTGAGCCCTATATGCCCTTCACACAGATTAACCAGGCCGGTGTATGGGAAGGATTTGAGGCGGATCTCACCCAGGCGGTTTTTGAGAAAATGGGAATGGATCACAAGATCAACCAGATGGCCTGGGAAGGGTTGATTCCGTCCCTTACCGCAAATAAAGTCGATTTTATCATCGGTGCCTTCTCAATCACTGAAGAACGCCGGAAAGTAGTGGATTTCAGCATCTCCTACTATACAGCCCCCTCGGTTTTTGTGGGAATGAAGTCTGACAAAGCCAAGTTTTCCGATAAAACGGCTGCCGACAAAAAGGGAATGGTTGTTGATACCAAAGGGTTGTCCAAAAAAGTCATCGGTGTTCAAAACGCCAGTATTCAGGCCTCCTATGTGGAGAAATATTTGGGCAAGGTTGACTCAAAGTCCTACCCTGCCGCTGACAACGCCATTGCCGATCTCACCGCCGGGCGAATCGATTATGTGTTCATGGATTTTCAGTATATCAAAGCGTTCCTGGATTCAAAGGATGGAACCGATTACGAGGTGAAACATGAGGCCCCGGCCAATGCTATTCTTGGCGAAGGCATCGGCTATGCGGTCCGTAAAGGTGACAAGGCAACACTTGATAAAATTGATGCAGCCCTTGTGGACCTGGAAAAAGACGGCAGTCTTGATATCATGGTCCAAAAATGGTTCCCCAGTAAATAATTATGGTTCCAATGAATAAGTACCCGGCCCCAATTTGCCCGGATCAGGTCTGTTTTGGTCAGGTCTTTTTTGATCAGTCCCGTTTTGATCAAGCTGGGCAAAACCCATGATTTCCACCTATATGGGCTACCTTGCCTGGGGGGCCGACGGCTGGGGGGATGAGTTCTTTTTTGGTTTTATAATGACCATGAAGGTCTCCTTGAGCGCCTACCTCATGTCGGTTATATTCGGACTTCTGGCCGCTGTACTCAAACTTTCAAGCTCCTGGGTGGGGCGCAGCCTGGCCCGGGTTTATATCACGGTTGTGCGGGCCCTGCCCGAGTTGCTGATGATTCTGATCGTTTATTTCACCGTGGCTGGCCTGGCTGAACAGGCCCTTGTCTGGGCCGGGTTCGTGGACAAGGGTTTTCAGTTCAACCCGTTCTGGGCGGCTGTATTTGCCCTGGCATTTGTTTCCGGGGCTTTTATGGCGGAAGTGATTCGGGCAGCTCTTTTGGCCGTACCCGTCGGTGGCATCGAGGCCGCCTCTGCCATGGGCATGTCCCAACCCAGGATCTTCAGACGGGTGGTGCTGCCCCAAATGATGCGCCACGCCCTGCCCGGGATGGGGAATTTGTGGTTGTCAATTACCAAGGATTCGGCGATTATCTCCGTGCTTGGTGCCTTTGGCGAGTTGCTTTATACCGGCTATAGGGCTGCTGCATCCACCAAGGAATATACGTTTTTCTACGGGTTTACCGCGGTATTGTTTTTATTGATTACCATACTCTCCCTTATTGTCCTCCAGTGGATGGAAACCCGTCTGAACAGGGGGAGAGCATGATGGAATTTTTCAAAAATGTCATCCATTGGCTCCCGGACCTGCTGGCGGCGGCACCCCTCACCCTGCTGTTGACCGTGGTGGCCGGGGTGATCGGCCTTGTTTTCGGTACAATTCTGGCCCTTGCCAGGCTGTCAGGTCAGCCTTTGCTGTCCTGGCCGGCTTATGTGTTTATGTTTGTCATGCGGGGAACCCCTCTTCTGGTACAGCTTTACCTGATCTATTACGGGTTGGGCCAGTTAATGCCCGGCACCTGGGTGCGCCACAGTTTTCTATGGCCCTATCTGCGGGAGGGGCTGACCTTTGCCCTGTTTGCCTACAGCATGAATCAGGCCGCCTACAATGCGGAGGTTCTGCGGGGGGCGATTAAGGCAGTTCCCAAAGGGCAGATCGAGGCTGCCAAGGCAATCGGGATGAGTCGGTTTCAAATATTATGGCGGGTTCGTCTCCACCTGGCGTTTTGCAACTGCCTGCCGATATTAATCTCTGATATCATTATTTTATTAAAATCCACGGCCCTGGCCTCGACAATTACCGTACTCGAATTAATGGGCATTGCAAGGATGATTCAGCGTCAAAGCCTTCAGATCTATGAGCCGCTGATCGCATGCGGCCTTGTTTATTTTGCCGTGGTTGTTATGTTGACCAATATCATGGGGCCGGTGGAGAAACGCCTGACCCGTTTTCGAAAAGGATAGCAATAAAATGGAAACCGATGAAATAGCCCTGTCTGTCAGGGATATCCACAAAACATTTGGCGAGAGCAAAGTGCTCAAGGGGGTCTCTTTTGATGCCCGCTCCGGCGATGTGATCTCCATCATCGGCAGCAGCGGTTCGGGCAAGAGCACCCTGCTTCGGTGTATCAATTACCTTGAAAAACCCGACTCGGGCCAGATCATCCTTGCCGGAGAAGCCATTAAGACCCGCCAGGACAAGGACGGCCGTCAATACCCCGCGGACAAAAAGCAGCTGATGCACATGAGATCCCGCCTGGGTATGGTATTCCAAAATTTTAACCTATGGGATCACCGCACGGTTCTGGAAAATATTACCGAAGGTCCCATACAGGTGCTGAAACGGTCGAAAAAGCAGGCTGTTGCCCAGGCCGAAGCGCTCATGGAAAAGGTGGGAATTATCGAAAAGCGGGACCAGTACCCGTCACAGCTTTCAGGGGGGCAGCAGCAACGGGTGGCCATTGCAAGGGCGCTTGCCATGGAGCCCGCTGTCATGCTCTTTGACGAGCCCACCTCTGCCCTCGATCCGGAGCTGGTGAGCGAGGTAGTGGCGGTTATTCGAACCCTTGCCCAGGAAAATCGGACCATGGTGATGGTGACCCACGAGATGTCGCTTGCCCGGGAAATATCAACCCACCTGATTTTTCTGGACAAGGGGCGCATCGAAGAGCAGGGACCGCCGGAACAGGTCATGGACAATCCAAAATCAGAACGCTTACGAAAGTTCATGGGAAAATTTTAAAATCGCCTATGAATGCGCCCTATTCAATTAATCTGACATCCATCCGCCAGCACCTCCATGCCTATCCCGAGCTGGGACTTGAAGAGGTCAAGACCGCTAAATTTTTATCCGACCTGCTCCAAAGCTGGGGATTGGAAGTGACCGGCAATATTGGCGGTACCGGAATTGTGGCCAGCCTCAGGCGGGGGAAATCCAACCAGGCCATCGGCCTGAGGGCGGATATGGATGGCCTGCCCATATGTGAATCGGCCTTATGTGAATCGGCTCAACACGCCTACACAAGCCGCCATAAAGGCTGCATGCATGCCTGTGGCCATGACGGGCATATGACAATGCTCCTGGGGGCGGCCCATGCCATGGCCAATGACCCTGATTTTAAAAATTCTGGTTTCAATGGAACCGTTCATTTTATTTTCCAGCCCGCCGAGGAAAATTTCGGTGGTGCCAGATTGATGATTGAAGAGGGCCTTTTTGATCGGTTTCCCTGTGATTATGTATTTGCCCTCCATAATATGCCCGGGATTCCTCTGGGACAATTTACCAGCCGAGACGGGGCCATGATGGCCTCCATAGATGTGGCCGGGATAAAAGTTATAGGGAAGGGCGGGCACGGTGCCCAGCCGGAAAAGACCATAGACCCCATCGTGATCGGGTCTCAAATAGTGACGGCCTTCCAGACCGTGGTGTCCCGGAACATCAATCAGTTTGAACCAGGGGTGGTAACCGTGGGATCATTCCACAGCGGTTCGGCCAGCAATATCATTCCCGAGTATGCACTCCTTGAGATAAGCCTGAGGGCCACTGATCCTGTTACCCGCACCCTCATGATCAAAAGAATCGAGGCGCTTGCATCTTCCATTGCCACAGGGTTTGGCGGGTCCGTTGAATTTGACTGGCAAGCAGGATATCCCGTGACAATGAACAATTCCAAAGCGCTCAAAATTGCCAGGAAGGCGGCCGAAAATGCCTTTGGGCCCGACAGCTTTGAGCTTGCGAAAAACCCGTGGATGGGAAGCGAGGATTTCTCCTTTATGCTTGAGAAAGTTCCCGGCGCATTTTTATTCATTGGAAACGGCGACTCCGCTCCGGCGCATAATTCAGCCTATGATTTCAACGATAAGGTGATCCCCTTTGGGGTAAAATTTTATCAAAGCCTGGTCCACACCATCTTCAACGAATAAGTTTCAGGCCCGGCGGATAAATTTTGACATGTGGTCCTTGTATGGAGTGCACTAGCCTATCTGGACTCAATGTCATAAAGTTAAGAATGTCCAATAAGTCTTTAATTTTATTGATTTTTATGGTATGATTACGAATATTTTTGGAACATCTAACATCATAAAAATTAGGAGAAAAAATGTCAAAGAAATTAAAAGAAAAAACAATAGTTGGCATGGAACCTGCTTTTCAAGACATGTGCCGAGTTGATCGAATTTCTTAAAAAAATTCTATATTCTCAAGATTTCGTTAATCGACACAAAAGATCTCCAAAAGATTTTATACGCAAGCGACTGCTCACCTTTCAAATACTTTTTCTTTATTTCATAAACTTGCCGAAAGGATCATATCAAGATGAGTTAGATCATTTTTTTAAGGCTTTGTTTAAATTAGATGTCGCGATTGCAGTGGTCTCCAAAATGGCATTATGTCTTGCACGTAGGAAACTTGAATTTTCTGCTTTTGTTGAATTTAACCAGCACCTGATCGAATTTTTCTACAAACATTTCAAAAGCATCAAAACATGGCACGGACTCAATCTCTTAGGGATAGATGGTTCGACTCTCAAATTATTTAAATATAACGATATCAGAGATCATTTCGGAGTGATGAAACCAAATAAAGGCCCCGAGGTTCCTATGGCACGTGTATCACAAATGTTTGATGTCCTAAATAAATTAACTATTGATGCCATTATCAGCCCCTATCATGTCGGTGAAAGAGAATTATTACACCAACACATGCTTAATTTGATGCCAAGCGATTTGTTACTCTTGGATCGGGGATATCCTGCATATTGGATTTTTAATCTGATAATATCGCGTGGTGGAAATTTTTGTGCCAGGATTTCCATGCAATGGAAAATAGTACAAAGCTTTATCGAATCGGGATCAAACGAAACTATTGTAAATCTTCATGCTTCGTATCAATCAAAAAAAGAATGCCTGAAAATGGGACTTGATATATTGCCTTTACGCTTACGTCTCATCCGTGTTGAGCTTGAAACTGGCCAAATTGAAGTTCTTATCACATCACTAACCGATGACAAAAAATTTCCCCAAGAAATATTCAAAGATTTATATCATCTACGCTGGCCGGTTGAAGTTGATTATTTATTTATGAAAGAGCGCATTCAAGTTGGAAACTTCTCAGGGGAATCTTCACTATCGGTTTATCAAGATTTTCATTCGAAGGTCTTCACGAAAAATCTTATTTGGGTTCTTGCTTCACCAGCCCAAGACACTATCAAACAAACAAGGGAAGAAGACAAGCAGGAGCGACAATTAAATATGACTCAAGCCATTTCAAAATCCAAAGATACGCTATTTTTGCTTTTCAAAAGACCTGCTGAAAAAATAGTGCAGTTAATTCAACAAATTTATGCGGTTTTCATAGCTGCGACTGAACCCATTCGGCCAGGACGGAAATTCGAACGAAACCACAAAGTGAATAAGCGCGAGCATTACATGAATTTTAAACCTTGCCGCTAAGTTTATGACATTGAGGGAACACTTGGAAATACTGACCTTAATGCTGCCTTTAACCCGCTATGATCATCACTTGTAATCAGTTTTACTCCATGAAGACCTCTTTTTTTCAGGTCCAAAAAAAAATTGCGCCAGTGGATCTCTGCCTCACTCAATGAAACACTGGTCCCAAGTACTGTTCTCTTACCATCTTCCATCACACCGATAGCAACCAAAACCGCACAGGATAGAACCATCCCGTCCTGACGAACTTTTTCATATCTGGCATCAATCTGAAGGTATTGAATCCTTCCTATTGGTCTGTTTCGCCATTTTTCAAGTTCTTCATCCAAAAGTTTGGAAGCATTGCTGACCTGGGTGCTGCTGATTTCAAGCCCACATAATTTTTTCAGGACTTTGGTTACTTTACGAGTTGATACTCCCTGGATATACATTTCTGCCATGGCAAGCTTCAGTGCCTTCTCACTACGGATACCTTTCTCCAAGGCCGAGGGATAAAATTCAACATCTCCCCGAACCTGGGGAACGTTCAGAAGAAGCTTACCAAGCTTTGTCATCACCGTTTTATCCTTGAATCCGTTGGCATAACCAGTTCTACTGTCGGTACGTTGCCAGGGTTGGGCATTTAAAACCGATGATCTTTCTACCTTCATAGCCTCATTCATGAGAATTGAAATAGCTTCTCCTAAATTTTCCATTCCACCTGCATTTATAATTTCAAAAACTG
>JASFYZ010000436.1:0-6703 GCA_045046665.1 Desulfobacterium sp. | reverse complement strand
GCCAACTCCCTAACCTGGACAAGCCAGAACCAAAAAGGTTTTCTGATTCTCTTGCCAAAATAACACGAAAATCAGAGATAAGAATCTAACAGTATCCATTATTTTTTTACTGATTATCAGGAGAAAATATCGGGAAAGTCTTAGCCCCCATGTCAGCCAGCCCGTGCGGATCATGATCCATGATCCATGATCCATGATCCATGATCCATGATCCATGATCAATTATTCAACAGCCACATGGATGTCCAGCTTTTTAATTCTGTATCGAAGGGCCTGGGGAGAAAGATTGAGGAATCTCCCGGCTTTTGAAATGTTGTACCCAGCTCGTTTAAGGGCCTTTTCAATGTAAATGGTTTCAATGCTTTTCAAGGCTGAAGGCAGGCACATTTTCCCGCTGTCCTCAAGGCTGGCAAGAGCCCCGGAAAAACTGTGTTGTTGCGCCGCCACCGGTGCGGGAGAAGGGGTGCCCCCATTCATCATCCCCCCGTTACTTCTCTCTTCAGGCCTTCCATCGGTCAATCGGTGATAATTATCCATAAAATAAGGTGACAAGTGGTGTTCATAAATAATACTGCTACCATGGAGCAGGGTAAAGCAGGCATTTAAAGTGTGCTCCAGCTCCCTGACATTCCCCGGCCATGGATATCCATAAAAGATATCAAGCACGGCATCGGATATCCGAATGGATTTACCCCGGGAGCGAGCCACCCATTGGGTCAAAAAATGTTCGCACAACAAAGAGATATCGTCCCGACGATTTCTCAATGGAGGAATTTCCAGCACCACCACCCCCAGGCGATAAAAAAGATCTGCCCGGATTTTATTCTCTTCCAGTGCCCGGACCGGGGACATGTTGCAGGTGGAGATAAATCTGACATCCACGGGAATCTCTTTTAATGCCCCCACCCTGCGTATTTTTCTCTCCTGGATCACTCTGAGCAGTTTGGCCTGAAGCTCCAGGGACATGGAGTTCAACTCATCCAGTAAAAGGGTACCTCCTTTGGCCTCTTCAAGCAGTCCTGCACGTTCCAGAGCCCCGGTAAAGGCCCCTTTGGAGGTCCCGAAAAGGGTGGTTTCCAGAAGATTGTCCGGAATGGCCGCACAGTTAATGGGCACAAAGGGATTCTCTTTTCTATCAGAGGCCATGTGGATGGACTGGGCAAACAGCTCTTTTCCGCAACCGCTTTCGGCCCAGACAAAAACTGAAAAGTCTGTGTTACTGGCTGATTTTGCATAATTAATAGCGTACTTGAGCTGGGAATCCTCTCCAATGATGGAATTAAACTGGTACCTTTTTTCCTCCCGGGAGATTTGCGGGAGGGGCATTTTTACGCCACCGTTTTCATGGCGCTCCATGAGCCGCTGGCTCACCTGGAGATTCAGTGAAAAATGAATCACCCCCTCCACCTGGCCCCGGGACATCAGGGGAAAGGTGGAGCACAGAGAGTTAACCAATTTTTTCTTGTGGGTGTAGTAGAAGACTGTCTTTTTAAGAATGGGCTTTCTCGTCTCCGTGGCCATGATGGACATATGACAGTCCCGTTCCAAGGGATAGAAATCCACCATGGGTTTACCTAATGCCTCTTCATCCTGAAGATCATCGGTCAAAACAAAAAGACGGTTCATATACCGAAATATGCCGTTCTTATCCAGAACCATCACCCCAAGAAGGGAATTTTCCCAGATTTCACAATAGGCCGGGGACAACACCGTGGCCATGTTTAATTCTTTGTCCAGCATCACATCTGCCCTATGTCCATTTCCAGCTCTTTCATCACACTGTAATCGGTGATATCGCACTGGAGCGGGGTGATGGAGATGAAACCGGCATTGACAGCGGCATCATCGGTGGTCTCAACTTCACTTGACGGGGTCATCTTTCCATACCAAAAATAGGGTCGTCCCCGGGGATCATCCCTTTTATCAAACCGGGTGGAGACATTTTCCATGGACTGACAGGTGGTCTTAACGCCTTTTACGTCACTGATCTTTCCCGCCGGGGCGTTGATATTCACAAAGGTACCCCTGGGCAAGGCATTGTAATTGATCTTTTTTGCAATGCTTTCCGTATAGCTGGCCATACCCTGAAAATCCATTACCTTGCCAATCTTAATGGAAACCGCCAGGGCTGGCAATCCGTTCAAGGTGGCTTCCCTTGCAGCCCCTGCCGTGCCCGAGTAGTGGATATTCACCCCGGTGTTGGACCCGGCATTGATGCCGGAAATCACCAGATCCGGCGGGGTGTCATAGATGTCAAACAGGGACAGTTTCACGCAATCGGCAGGTTTGCCACTCACGGCATAAATGCGGCTGTCCCCATCCTGGGAGATCTTTTTCATACGCAACGGCTCATTAATCGTAATGCCATGCCCCACGGCACTTCGCTCACCTTCCGGGGCCACCATAATCACCTCATGGTGTTGTCGAAACTGCTCGTAAAGGGCCTGGATGCCAGGGGCCTTATAGCCGTCATCATTTGTCAGTAATATTCTCATTGCCCATGCCTTTTATGATATTTTATCATCGAATTCCAGGTAACTTCATAAAAAAGACATGGTATGTCACGGCCCCTGATTTGTCAAAAAAAATGAAAAGACTCCAGTCCCAAAGCAGGTGGAAAAGACCCAACCCGCCTATTTCATCCGATAAGTGTAGGAAAGCATAATCTGATTTCTGTCTTCAATGTTCAAAGCCGCCTCAAGACCGGCACAATCCAGATTTACGTTAATGGCTTCCTTGGTCATGCGAAGGCCCATGGGATTTTTTTCCACCATGGTTTTGGCCAGGCCTTGTGCCGTGCTTAACATCTCTTGCTTTGTCACAACCCTGGAGGCAAACCCCAGTTCCATGGCGGTGGAAGCATCCATCCAGTTGCCAGTGAGAAGATATTCGTAGGCCCGCCCTGCCCCAATAAGACGGGGCAAAAAATAGGAAGAGGCCATGTCAGCGCCCCCCAGACCAATGTTTATGTAAGCAGCTGAAAATCTTGCATCCTCGGCCAGTATTCGCAAGTCCGATGCCATGGCCAGGGAAAATCCAATGCCAGCCGCCGCCCCATGAACACAGGCTATTATGGGCTGGGGCAACTGACGCATGGCAAGGAAAAGCCGGCTCATGCGGACCTGGGCATCATAGGCCTTTACCGGATTCATTTTAAAAATTTCCGGGGCATATCCGTTGGTGTCAAGACCTGCACAAAATCCTTTGGCGCTGCCCCCGTCCAGAATGATCACCCGGGTGTTCTCATCGTACCTGCGCTCCCTTAAAAAGGTTTCCAGGGCCTCCACCATGGGCAAATCAAAGGCATTATAGGTTTTGGGGCGGTTTAATGTCAGGTATCCAATGCCCTCCTCTAATTTAAATTCCAGGGGATTCATGGATTGTTCTTCACTCATTGGGTTCTCCTTTTCAACTCAGTTTCACACGATTTTTTTTTATATAACTGCCACAGTCAGACTGTATTCTGGATCCGGTTTGCCCAGGACTATGATTAAAAATCCATATGGGTTTGCCCACAACATGGGGCAGGAATAGGGCAGAAATAAATTCTGCCCCTACGTTGTTAATCCTTAGTATTGCGCCCTGATTTGCCGGGATTTTTTCATCCCCCCCCGTCTAAAATATTGCAATAATATTAATTTCAATCGGTGAAGCCCCCCGGGTCAAAACCATCCTTATCAATCTCATCAGAAAATATTGCAATAATGTTAATCTCAACCGGTGAAGCAGTTTTCAGGCATATCCAGGGTCACCCCGTCGCTGTTAATCAAAATGTGGGACAAGGCATTCATTTTGGGCAATTCATGGGAAAAATAATATCTTGCCACATGGATTTTACCCTCATAAAACAGCCCATCTGATTTTTTACCGGCCCCCGTTTCCAATGCCGTTGACGCCGCCGCTGCCATGGCCAGCCATTGCCAGGCAATAACAATATTACCAAACATTTCAAGATAAAGGGTGGCGTCTGCCAGGTAGGCCTCAGCCCCCTTTTCCATGGCAAGGGTGCCCAGAGCAAGGGTGGTTTTTTCAAGGACAACAATGGCCGCTGCCAGATCCCGGGCCATGGATTCCAGGGCTTTATGCTTACCGGCCTTTTCCATGCAGGCATCCATCTCCTCTTTCAACAATTGCAATGCCTTTCCATTTTCCATGACCACCTTGCGCCCCAGAAGATCCATGGCCTGGATACCGGTGGTGCCCTCATGGATGGGGTGGATCCGCATGTCCCGGAAATGCTGTTCCACAGGAAAATCCTCGCAATAGCCATAACCACCAAAACATTGAAGGCCCTGGCTGACACTGTGAATACCCATCTCCGACGGAAAAGACTTGGCCACCGGGGTGAGCAACTCCAGGAGCAGATGATATTTTTTCTCATGGGGATATCGTTCCAGAATATCCTCCCAGACCCCGCATTGCAAAATCAAAGACAGAGCTCCCTCGGAGATGGCCCGCTGGAACAAAAGCATGCGTTTCACATCTGGATGCTGGATAATGGCACACTGGGGGGCATCCCGGGGACCTGTGATGGCCCTGCCCTGCTTCCGGGTCTGGCAATAGTCCAGGGCCGCATGATAGGCAGCCGTGGCAATGGCCGTGGCCCCCATGCCCACTTCCAGCCTTGCACTGTTCATCATCTTAAACATGCTGAAAAGTCCCCTGTGGGGCTCACCCACCAGATATCCCCGGCAATTGCCCTTTTCTCCCAGACGGATGCCGGTGATGGGGGTGCCTCTATATCCAAGCTTATGGAAGATCTGGGTGACGGTGACATCATTGTCTACCAGTTCGCCCTGATCATCGGGTCTTAATTTTGGCACCACAAACAAAGAGATACCCTTGGGACCCGGGGGGGCTCCCTTGATCCTTGCCAGCATCAGATGCACCACATTATCCACAGCGTCATGGTCCCCGGCTGAGATAAAGACCTTTTCACCGGATATGGCATACACCCCCTGGTCCAGGGGTTCCGCCATGGTGGACAGATCTCCAAGGGAACTACCCGCATCGGGTTCGGTCAGGGCCATGGTTCCCTGCCATTTACCGGCCAGCATGGGGGGCAGATAAATGTCCTGGAGCGCCCTGGAGCCAAAAGTTAAAATCAAGCGGGCCGCACCAATGGTCAGCCCGGAATAGGCTGAGGCCGAATAGTTGGCAGCGGCAAAAATAAAATTGATGCAGTGGAGCAAAGTGGCTGGCATGTCATCGCCGTCCCAGGTTTCTGGAAATACCGCAAAAATCCAGCCGTCATCACCCAATGTTTTTAAAATACTCCGCACCGCCGGGTGAACCTGTACCTTGCCCTCCAACAGTGTGGGGGGGATTCGGTCCATCTCTTCAAAAATGGGATGCATCTCCTTTTGGGCAAAATCAAGGGCTGCTGACAGTACCATGTCCATGGACTTTTTATCATGGCCGTTCAATGCCTCTAAATGGGCGGTGTCCATGGCAGCCACGGTGCTGTGGAGACTAAACTGCAAATTTTTCATGCTCATAAATTTATCGGTCATGATTCATCCTTAATGGGTATTAGGTTCTGGGTACTGGGTTCTGAAATTCAGCTACAATTTTATGAGAAAAAATGGCATCGGAGTGCCGACAGCAGACCCCCCGGCGGGGGATGGGTCCGGCCCATTGGGACCCAAAGGTGATCAACCCTTTTGCCCTGCCGGGCTTTAAGAAACACAGACTTGTTTGAGAAGCTTACCCGCAGTTTCTGTGCTTTAGACCAGCAGGGCAAAAGGGCCGCCGACGGTCCCGGGCCGGACCCATCCCCCCGTCAGGGGCGGCATAGTACCATTTTTATTCATTTGACATATCCCATACAACAAAACAAATCAAGACAAATACGAACGAACGTTCGTTTTTTTATTCACAATTAGGAAGGGCAGATGGAGAGGGGTCAGACAGCCCCTTCCATTAAAATTAAGTGGCAATATGCACAAAATTCCATTAAAACAATGGGCATGACCGAGCTGATTTTAACTGAAAAGCATTCTGTGGCCGCAGACTTTGCCAAGGCCCTTGGCGTAAAAACAAAGAAAGACGGTTTCTTTGAAGGGGAACACTACGTCATCACCTGGGCCGTGGGCCATCTGGTGGAACTCTATGCCCCGGATGACTATGATCCCAGTTTAAAGAAATGGCGCATGGAAACCCTGCCCCTCATTCCAGACACCTTTAAATACAAACCCATGGGTAGCACCCTTAAACAGTTCAAAATCATCAAAACTCTGGTGAAACAATCCCGGTTTTCCCGCATTATCATTGCCACAGATGCGGGGCGGGAAGGCGAGGTGATTGCCCGGACCATCCTTCTTCAATCCGGGGTGGTGGACAAAGAGCGCATGGTGCGGTTCTGGACCAGCCAGGCTCTGGTGCCCAAAGTGGTGCGGGCCACCATGGAGCAACTGAAACCCCTCACCGATTATGACCGACTGTGGCGGGCCGGATACTACCGCCAGGTGGCAGACTGGCTGGTGGGCATGAATCTCACCCGGGCACTCACCGTGCGCTTAGGGGATCTGTTTTCCGTGGGCCGGGTTCAAACGGCAGTGCTGGCCCTTCTGGCTGAGCGGAAAAAAGAACGGGAAGCCTTTGTGCCTGAAATTTTCTGGCTGTTAAAGGTTCGGTTTAAAAACGATAAAGGAGAGTGGACCGGGCACTGGTTTAAAAACAAACAGCATTTTCATAATTATAT